>JAZUAI010000018.1:0-1699 GCA_045637945.1 Clostridia bacterium | reverse complement strand
CAAAATTTTTATATTTTATATAAAAACATAAAAATTTTTAAAAATAGCATCAAAAAATGTTGATTGTTAATAAAAACAAATAAAAATCTAGTTTTTTTGTTGTCAACACAGGGTCAAAAAGAGTAAAATAATACTAAGATTTTAAAGGGAGACGTTTATATATATGGCAGGATATAATAAATTTGGCGGCTTTGGCGGCGGTGCAAATATGCAAAATATGCTTCGTCAAGCTCAAAAAATGCAACAAGAAATGTTAAAGAAACAAGAAGAACTTGCTAATACTGAACTTATTGGTGCAAGTGGCGGCGGAATGGTTGAAGTTGTTATTACTGGTAAAAATGAAATCAAGGCTGTAAGAATTAAAAAAGAAGTTGTAGATCCAGATGATGTTGAAATGCTTGAAGATTTGATTATGGCAGCAATTAAAGATGCACAATCAAAAGTTTCACAACTTAGCAAAGATACATTAGGACCTATGGGTGCATTTTAATAGTTAGGTGTTAAAGTGGAAGATAATTTAATAGAAAAATTGATAGGTGCTTTTATGTATTTGCCTGGGGTTGGATATAAAACTGCTCAAAGGTATGCTTATCAAATTTTAAATGGTAATGAGGATGAAGCAAAAAATCTTGCAAATACCATAGTTGAAGCCAAAACAAAGGTTAAACTTTGTGAAGAATGTGGTAACTTTACTACAGAAAGTGTTTGTAGTATTTGCAGGTCAAGAAAAAGCAAGATTATTTGTGTTGTAAAAGAGCCAAAAGACATTGGTTGTATTGAAAAAGTTAAAAATTTTGACTGTGTTTATCATGTTTTACATGGTTGTATCAGTCCGCTTGATAATAAAGGGCCTAATGATATAAGATTAAAGGAACTTTTGCAAAGAATTTCAAAAGGAGATTATCAAGAAGTTATTGTTGCAACAAACCCAGATGTTCAAGGTGAAGCAACTGCAATGTATATTGCAAAGCTTTTAAAACCACTAGGGTTGAAAGTTACAAGACTTGCACAAGGTATTTCAATGGGAAGTGAGCTTGAGTATGCAGATGAAGTAACTTTATCAAAAGCAATAGAAGCAAGACGTGAATTGTAAAAATTCACGTTTTTTTATCAAAAAATGATAAAAGTTAATAAAAATATGTAAAAAAGTCTTTAAAATTGACAATTTATTTTAAAAAATAATTGTAAAAAACGTTCAAAAAACAGATAAAAAAGTAAAAAAAATTGTAAAAAAACATAAAAAAGTTAAAAAAAATAACAAAAAAATAAATTGAAAAGGTAAAAAAGGTGATAAAAAATATGTTGTTTTTTATAAAAAACAGACAAAAAAATAGTTAAATTAAAAGGTGAAAACCCTATAAAATTTTAATGAAATCAGGTTAAAAGTTATTAATTTAAAAGTTAAAAAGTATAAAAAGTTATAATAAATAACGCCGATAAAAAGGCGTTTTTTTATTTTAAATTTAAATTTTTTATTGATTTAAAATAATAAAAATTGACGAAAATAAAAAAGAAATGATACCAAATTTTAAGATTAAAATTGATTAAGATTACTAAAAGAATGTAAAAAGTTTTGAGATGAAAACAAAAAAAACAAATAATAAAACTTTAAAAAATTTAAACAAATTTTTGGCTGAAAAAAACGATAGTTTATTTACTTAAATTATAGGTAAAAAAATAATCAAAAAAATGAATAAAA
>JAZUAI010000017.1:0-3717 GCA_045637945.1 Clostridia bacterium | reverse complement strand
TATATACAATAGAAAAAGACCTTAGACTTTTAGAAATTGCAAGAAAAGAAATTAACAAAAAAACCTACCTTTTTATGGTAAGAGAAAATTATAAAGATGATGTTGTTATTGGTTTTTTAGATAAAAACTTGCTTAAGTTTGTAAAAAATAAACTTATGCATGAAGAGATTGTTAAAAACTTTTTGGATGATAAAAAATGCTATGATCGCATTAAACCTTTTTTAGCTTAAAAAAATAATAAAAAACAGCACTTAAATTGTGCTGTTTTTTTGTTTAAATTAAACAAAAATAAAATTGCTAAAAATCACTAAATAAGCGATGTTTAGCAAAATTTATAACAAAAAATAGAACTAACAAAAAAAGACCAACTAAAAAAATAATTGAGTATTTTTATATTTATGATATAATATTTTTGTTATGATAAAAGATATCAAATTTTTTGACAATTTAACCCATATGCAAGCAATTGAAAACAACTGTTTAAATTTAGCATTTATTGGTGATGCAGTTTGGACAATGTATGTTAGAGAGTTTTTTTTAACACATACAAATTTCAAAAACAATAATTTACACAAGTTAACAACAAAGTTTGTAAAAGCAACTTATCAAGCAAAAGCCCTTGATATTTTAACTGAAAATTTAACTGAGCAAGAAAAAGATGTTGCAAGGCGTGCAAGAAACACAAAAATGAATACAGTTTCAAAAAATGCTTCACTTGCTGATTATAAAAAAGCAACTAGTTTTGAGGCTGTTATTGGTTATGTTTATTTGTTAGCCCAATTTGATAGATTGCAAATGTTTTTTGAAATATTGTCAAAAGATTTTTTAGGAGATAAAAAAAATGATAATTAGTGGAAAAAACAGTGTTTATGAAGCACTAAATGCAAATAAAACAATAAATAAAGTTATGATAGCAAATTACATCCACGATGACTTTAGCCGTAAGATTGTTGAAAAATGTAAGCAAAGCAAAATTAGGTTTGATTTTGTTGATAAAAAAACTCTTGATAAAGTTTCTGAGCACAATCAAGGTTATGTAGCAGAAGTTACTGATTTTAACTATTCAACACTTGAAGAAATTTTAGAAAATAAAAAAGATACATACAACTTTATTGTTATTCTTGATAATATTCAAGATCCACACAACTTTGGCAGTATTATAAGGGTTTGTGAGTGTGCTGGCGTTGATGGAATTATTATTGAATCTCGTCGTAGTTGCAATGTAAATGAAACTGTTTATAAAACAAGTTGTGGTGCAATAAATTATGTAAAAATTGCAAAAGTTACAAATATAAATGATGCAATTAAAACTTTGCAAAAAGAAAATGTTTGGGTTTATGCTTGTGAAGCTGACGGCGAAAATATTTCAAAATCAAACTTAACTGGAAACATTGCAATTGTAATGGGAAGTGAAGGTGAAGGTGTTGGCAGGCTTACAAAACAAATTTGTGATGGTGTTATATCTTTGCCTATGTTTGGCAAGGTTAACTCTCTTAATGTTTCAACAGCAACAAGTGCTGTTGTTTATGAAATATTAAGACAAAGGAAAAACTAATGATTGATGAAAATATTTTAATTTCTCAGGCAAAACAAGGGGACGAGAAAGCAATTAACAAGCTTATGAATTTATATAAACCTCTTGTTACAATTATTGCCAGAAAGTATTTTTTAATAAACGCAACAACCGATGATCTTATTCAAGAGGGTATGCTGGGGCTTTTTAAGGCTTATAGAAGCTATAATTTAAATAGTCAAACATCATTTAAAACATTTGCTTCTGTGTGTATTAAAAGGCAAATTCAAAGCGCTTTAATAGCAAACAATCGTAATAAAAATATTCCAATTAACACATATTTTTCTATTAACAATCAAGGTAAAATATTGTTGTCTGTTAAAAATGATGAAGAAAATGAAGACGAAGAAGATACTGGTTTTTTTATTGCTTCAAACAATTTAACCCCAGAAGAAAGTATGTTATTTAAAGAAAAATTAAGTGAAGTAGATAGTTATGTAAATGAGCTTTTAAGTAGTTTTGAAAAAAAGGTTTTGCACCTTTATATTAAGGGTTTAAATTATATTGAAATTGCCCAAAAATTAAAAAAGCAACCTAAAAGCATTGACAATGCACTTGGAAGGATTAAAATAAAGTTAAGAGTATTAAGGATTTAAAAACAATGTATTTAGCACTTTATCGCAAGTTTAGGCCAAAAACTTTTGATCAGGTTATAGGCCAAGACCACATAACCAATACGCTAATAAATCAAGTAAAAACGGGTCAAATTGGGCACGCTTATTTGTTTACGGGCACTAGGGGAACTGGAAAAACTTCTTGCGCAAAGATTTTTGCTCAAGCAATAAATTGTATGAATCCACAAAATGGCTCTCCTTGTGGACAATGTGATGCTTGTAAAGCAATTGAACAAGCAAATAATATTGATGTTTTAGAAATTGACGCTGCAAGTAATAACGGTGTTAATGAAATAAGAGAATTGAGAGAGAAAATTAAATATCCACCAATTCATGGCGATTTCAAAGTTTATATTATTGACGAAGTTCATATGCTTACAGACAGTGCTTTTAACGCATTACTTAAAACTTTGGAAGAGCCGCCAAGACATGCTGTTTTTATTTTGGCAACAACTGAAGTTTATAAACTTCCAGCAACTATTCTTTCTCGTTGTATGAGATTTGATTTTAGGCTTGTAGGAACAGAATTGTTGTGTGGTTTAATCCAAAATATTTTTGATCAACTTAACATTAGTTATGACAAACAATCTGTTGAGGCTATTGCTGTTGCCGGTGAAGGCAGTGTTAGAGATGCTTTATCTGTTGCTGATTGTGTTGTTGCTTTTAGTGGCAATAAAATAACATATGAAAAAACAATGGAAATTTTAGGTAAAAGCGATAGAGATGTTGTTATAAAACTTGCTGATAATATTATTGATGGCGACTTAGGCGCTGTTTTAGAAACTATAAACGATATTTATTCTTCAGGAAAAAATTTAATTGCTTTAGGCAAAGAAATTACAGTTTATTTTAAAGATTTGCTTGTTGCAAAAAATTGTAATGATGCAAAAAGAATGCTTAATGTTTCAGAAGAAACTTTTAACAAAATTTCACTTCAAGCACAAAAAATTTCTGTTGAAAAACTTATAACATTTATGCAAAAATTTAGCGCTGTTGAAGCTGAACTTAAATATGCATTATCTCCAAAAACTTTAATTGAAATTGTTGCCCTAGAGTGTGCAAGCTTAGATAATCAAAAAAAAAACTGATTAATGAGCCAGATAATTTTGAATTAAGTAATATAAATGGTCAAAATTTATCTCAACCTCAAAACTTTGGACAAAACAATGCAAAAGTTGTAACTTCTGTGGATATTTCACAAAAAAATAATCCAAGGTTTGTTTGGGGAACCCTTATTACTAACTTGCGTAATTTAAAAATGATGACTTTACACACTGCTTGTGGTGAACTTAGAGATATTTGTTTTGAAGGAAATACCCTTTGTGTGAAAGTAAAAGAAGAATTTTTGTTTAATATTTTGCAAAAAGAAGAAAATTTTCATCAAATTTTGGGTTTATTAAGGCAAATTAAAGAAGATATTGAACTAAAATTTATATTGCAAAAGAGACAAGAAGATAAGACAAAAATAAATTTAGAAAGACTTAAAGAAATTTTTGGCTCTGAATTGATAATAAAACAATAAAAACTACC
>JAZUAI010000016.1:0-4220 GCA_045637945.1 Clostridia bacterium | reverse complement strand
AAATTTAAACACAAAAAATATTCCACAATAAAAAATTTGCTTAATTTTATTGTCAAAAAGTAAAAAATTTTTTATTATAAAAAAAAATACTAAAGGAAATTTTTTATGTTAGGTGCAGTAATTTTATTTTTTATAGTTATGATAGCATATATGTTAATAGCCGAAATTTTTACTGTACTTTTTAGATTAACTGGTTTACCAGAAGAAAAAGCCAGATTACAAGTTGTATCACTTTTAACAACATGTGGATTTACTACAAAAGAAACTGAAGTTTTTGTTACCACGCCAACAAGAAGAAAACTTGCAATCACAGCAATGATTTTTGGTTATGCATTTTCTGCAACATTAGTTTCTGCATTCATCTCAATCATTTTAAGCATTGGCAACGCACAAGATGAAAACTTATGGCATGTTTTTTTAATACTTGTAGGAATAATGGTTTTATTTATTATTTTGTCAAAGATAAAATTTGTTAAAAATTCTTTTGATTCTTTAATATTTAAACTTGGCCACAAGCTTAGCAAAACAAAAACAAAAAACTTTTTAAAAGTTGTTGATGACTATGGAACAAACTCAATTGTTGAAATAACCCTTATAGATATTCCAAATAACTTTATTAATAAAACCCTAGAAGAAATTAAACTAAGACAAACTTATGGTTTAACAGTTTTAGCCATAAGTAGAGCAAATAAAGTTATTAATAATGTTTCAAGAGATGACGTTTTAAAAGAAAAAGATATTTTAACAGTTTATGGCAACTTTGACAGTATAAAACAAGTATTTGTTGAAGATGTTGAAAAACAAATTACAACTAGAGAAGAAAATAAAGACTAAAACCAAAAAATAATATTAAAAAAAAGAAAATAAAAAAACAAAACACAGTTACAAAACAACTGTGTTTTTTATTATTATTTTAAACGCCTTTTACATTAACTTTTTCAACATATTTTTTTGCAATTTCGCCTGCTTTAAAGTGGTCTTGTTTATCTCTTGGCATCATATTAAATTTGTTGTATTCAACTGTGTTATATTTTTGAATTGAATATGTTTTAGCACCCTTAATGCGCTTACAAATTTCTTCAATATCATCTAAAGATAAGTCTGGTGAAAAGGTTGTTCTAAACTCATAATCAACCTTGTTTTCAAGCAACAATTCAATGCAGTTTTCAACACTTTCCATATCGTTATCAGTTTTTGTTATGTTTTTGTATTTATCAAGAGGGGCTTTAATATCCATTGCAACATAATCAACAAGTTTGTTATCAATTGCCTTTTTTAAAACTCTAAAGTTAGTGCCGTTAGTATCAAGTTTTACACAATATCCCATAGATTTAAGTTTTGATAAAAACTCCAATAAATCAGGTTGCAAAGTAGGTTCACCACCACTAACAACAACCCCATCTAAAAATGATTTGTGACTTTCTAAAAACTCTAAAATTTCTTCTTCATTTGAAAGAAGTTTTGTTTTTTCTAAAATATGTGAATTGTGACAATACCAACATCTCATATTGCAACCAACAGTAAAAATTGAACAAGCAATTTTGCCTGGATAATCAACAAATGAGTTTTTAACATATCCACCAATATACATTTTAAAAGGCTTCCTTTTTTATTTTTTACTTTTGCTTTTGTCTTTTTTTTTATAAAAAACAAAAATTGTCTTTATAAAAGATTTGCCAAAAAAGTTAATTTTTTAAACCTTTTTGGCAACCTTTAATTTTTATTTATTGTTTTAAATCTGTTTATTACATTTCATCTTCAACATTGATAACAAATTTCTTTCTTACCATGTATTCATCATATTTACTGTCATTGTAATCTTGAACAGGTCTTAAATAACCTACAACTCTTGACCAAACTTCAGTTTTCTTACCACATTCTGGGCATTCAAAATGTTCGCCAGCAATATAGCCGTGATCATTACATACGCTGAATGTAGGTGTAAGTGAAATATAAGGCATTTTTGATGTTGTGAAAATCTTTTTAATTAAAGCTTTTGCAACTTCTCTGTCTTCAATTTTTTCACCCAAATAGAAGTGAACAACAGTTCCTCCAGTAAAGAGTGATTGAATTTCATCTTGTAATTCAACAACTTTAAAGATATCGTCTGTATATTCAACAGGAACTTGGCAACTGTTTGTATAACAAACTGCATTTTTACCAGCTGTGATAATATCAGGGAATCTCTTTTTGTCAAGTTTAGCAAGTCTTGCAGCAGTTCCTTCAGCAGGAGTTGCTTCCAAGTTGTATTGGTGACCAGTTTCTTGTTGATATTCAACCATTTTTTGTCTTAAGTAATTCATAACTTTAATTGTGAATTCTTGACCTTCTGGAGTTGTAATATCTTTGCCCATAAAGTTGAGCAAGCTTTCGTTCATACCAACAATACCAATTGTGTTAAAGTGGTTAGACCAGTATCCACCAGTTCTCTTTTTAACATCTCTTAGGTAGAAAGCTGAGTATGGATACAAACCTTTGTCAGTTTGATTTTCAACAACTTTTCTCTTAATTTCAAGAGAGTTTTTAGCAATATCAGCATATTTTGAAAGAAGTGCAAAATATTCTGCTTCATCTTCAGCCAAATAACCAATTCTTGGTAAGTTGATTGTAACAACACCAATAGAACCAGTAAGTGGGTTTGAACCAAACAAACCACCACCACGTTTTCTAAGTTCTGAAACGTCAAGTCTTAATCTGCAGCACATAGAAACAGCATCTTCTGGTGATAAGTCTGAGTTAACATAGTTAGCAAAGTAAGGAATACCATATTTGCAAGTAATATCCATAACAGAGTTAACAACATCACTATCCCAATCAAATTCTTTTGTAACGTTAATTGTTGGAACTGGGAATGTAAATACTCTACCTTTTGAGTCACCTTCAAGCATAACTTCACAGAAAGCTTTGTTAAACATATCCATTTCTGCTTGATAGTCACCATAAGTTGTATCTTGCATTTCACCGCCAATAATAATTGGTTGATCTTTTAAAGTTTTTGGGCACTTAATATCAAGTGTAACGTTTGAGAATGGGCATTGGAAACCAACACGAGTTGGAACGTTCATATTAAATACAAATTCTTGCAAACATTGTTTAACTTGTTCATAAGTCATATTGTCAAGTTTAATAAATGGTGCTGAATAAGTGTCAAAACTACTCCAAGCTTGAGCACCAGCTGTTTCACCTTGAGTTGTAAATGTTGCATTAACAACTTGGCCTAAGAATGAACGCAAGTGTTTTGGAGGTCTACTTGACATTTTTTTAGGAACACCAGTAAAACCATCTGTTAAAATTTGTCTTAAATCCCAACCAACACAGTAAGCACCAAAGAAACCAAGGTCGTGTAAGTGTAAAGCACCACTTTCATGAGCTTCTTTAACTTCTTGTGGATAAATTTCATTTAACCAATAGTTTTTAGTAAAAGATTCTCTTACATAGTTGTTAAGTCCAGCAACACTATGTTGCATGTTTGCGTTTTCTTTAACAGCCCAGTCAGCACTGTCAAGATATTTTGAAAACAAGTCAATTGTAGCGCCGGTTAAAGCATTCATTTCTCTTGCTGCATTTCTTTTTTCACGATAAAGAATATATGCTTTTGCAACTTTAGCGTGTCTGTTTTCAATCAACACTTTTTCAACTGTATCTTGAATTTGTTCAACAGCAGGAATTTTGCTACCAAATCTATCATTTAAAATCTTTTCAACTTCATCAGCAAGTTTGTCAGCAAGTTCTCTGTCGTGGCCATCGCAAGCAACAGCAGCTTTGTAAATAGCATCTGCGATTTTCACTTTGTTAAATTCTTGAATTTGTCCGTCTCTTTTTCTAACTTGTTTAATCATTTTTTTTATTTTCTCCCTTTTTTCTGTCTAAGTGTCCTAACTTTACCACACACAATATTTAGTGTCAACGAAAAAAACAAAAATACTATATCTTGTGTTTAGTTTTGTGCAAACCTGCCAAACATAAAAAATTTTTTAAAATTTGTTCATTTTTTACTTGCTTTTTTTAATGGTTTTAAAACAATAACTTTGCCCCTGAATTTTAAAGCAAACTAGCGATTTTTGTGTTTTTATTGCCCACCAACACAAACCTTATAAACTAAAATTTTTAACTTTCATGGCCTCTTACAACAAAAATTTTACATAACAAAAAAAACAAGTTTTGCCACTATAAAGTCGGAGGCCAAGCGGTCTTAGGAAGACAACTGCTGGTAACAACTT
>JAZUAI010000015.1:0-16333 GCA_045637945.1 Clostridia bacterium | reverse complement strand
GATAAAGAAATTTTAGAAAATCGCCTTCTATATACCCGTTTTTAAAACAAACATATATAAAATCGTGTTCAATTAATTCACATGAATAATTAGACATCAGTTCACATATTTTATAATTGTTGATTTGTTGTAAATCTTTTTTATAATTTTCTATTTCTATCAATCTATTATTTTTTTCTTCTTCGTTATTATCTTTTATGTTCTTTAAATATTTATCAAATGATATCCCATATTTTTCGAAAATATATTTATCTATACTTTCGTATGAAATATATTGTCTATTCCCACTATTTTCAATAACATAATAATAACCTGAAACATAATCTTCTGGATTATCACTAATTTTTTTTATTTTTGCATTATATGGTAAATTGAAATTGGAATATAAGACAAATGCTGCAGAAACTCTTTCAAACAAAACTCTTCTTAAATTTTCAGAATTGTCGATAGTTTGATATTCTGCTTTTTTCTTTTCAATTTCCAACACAACTTCTTTTTTAGCTTTGTCTCTAACTGTTTGAATAATTTCAAAAGCTTTATTTAAATATGCTTTATTTTTAGAAAGTTTATTATAATCATGATAAAAACAATTTTTATAAATAGACAAAGCAAACATTTTAATTAATTGAATATTTTTTATCTTTTGTTTAGAGAGTTTCTTATATTTAACAACCAAGTCTTCGAAATCATTAATTATATAATTTATTAACCTTGAATCAACAACAAATTTTGAAACTTCTATTGCAAATTCATTTATTTTAAAATAATCATCTTCTTTTTTTATAGCATGTTTATTAATCGCATCTCCTATTCTTTTCTCAATACTTTCAATTGTAGCATATGGCTTTATTGAAATTATGTTATCAAAGAATTTAGCTCTTTCTTCATAATCATCTATTATACTATCTGAAATGCAATAAACAAAGGTGATTTTATGCTTAATATCTTTTGAATTGTTTAATATAAAATTTAATTCTCTTAACTTATTAAATAAGTTTAAGTTCGCCAATCTATCTAAGTCTTCTAAATATACAATTTCATATTTTCTTCTTTTAAAGAAGTAAATAAGTTCATCCATAAATCTACTTATTAAACTTTCCGTTGTAGATGAATTAATATCATTTAAACATATCTCAAAAGAATTCATTCTAAATGATTTTAAACGAATTATAAAAGGAAGAAATGATAAAAATAAAGCAAAACAAAGAATAGTTATTATTGAAAAAACAACTTTCGCAACATTACTATAAATCCAAATTAAACTTAGCTGATTAACTAACAATAAAAGAGACGAACAAATCGTTAATATAAAAAAAACATAATTTGTAATTTTAAAACCGTGCAAATTAACTACTCTTTGAATTCTGGAATCTGAAAATTTTTCTTTCCCATCTTTAAACAAAAACTGCTGCAATATGCTTTTTTCTATTTCGATATTTTCATTAAAATTTGAATTAGAGCTTTTTGTTCTTACTTGGCTACTTTGAGGTTTCTCACCATTTCCAGATTCTGTTGTCTCCTCTACTTCAATGTTTTCATTATTTTTATTAGTTTCTTTATTTATATTAAATTTAGCCAAAGAAACAACCATTGACTTTTTAATTTGTTCTGTATTTTTTATTTTAGCTAATTCGCTATTTATATCTGTTTTATTTTCATTTGTTTCTTTTTCTTGTTTTTTGTCTAATTCATAAAATTCAATGCATTTTTTACCTTCTTCTGTATTGAAAGCTTTCTCATATGTTTTTATCACACTACTTTTTCCAGAACCATAAACACCCACAAGTGCTACATTTTTTTCATCAGGATTATCAATTGCCTTATCTAATTTTATACAATCATCTTTATATCTTAAATAATTTATCACTGGTACTGTTGAACTCATTTACTTAAACCTCTAATATAATTTATCATAAAACTTGTTTGATATCAATATTTACAGTATTACAATTTAAAATAAATACATTTGAGATCCTGGCGTGTGCTTGTCTTTGAACAAGTGTCGTCGCTTCGCTCCGACAGGACAAGCACACGCCAGAACAAAAAGCAACAAAACAAATCTCTTTTTGCGTAAACCATAGTGGCAGAAAAAGAGAGGCACCGCAAGTAAACTTCTTTTGCGGCTGCCTCTCTTCTTTTTTTTCTGCCACATAGTAGTTTTTACTCACAAACTACTACCAATTACTTTTCCTAAGTACTCTTTTTACTTCCAAAGAGTACCCTTTACCCACTCGCTTTCCAATACACCTGTATTGTAAAATTTACCCAATCACATGATTTTAAAAAATCTTAAGTTTGTTTAAGTTTTTTTAATTTAGTTTGGGTTTTGTTTGGGTAAAGTATGGGTTTTGTATAGGTAAAGTATTGGTTTTGTATGGGTTTGTTTATGGTAATTTTACAAAATCATGTGATACAATAATTTTGTAATTAAATTTAGACAACGCAAAAATGACAAGCCGAGATTTGGTTGTGTAGGGTTGCTCTTACCCATAAAGTTTAAGAGCCAGTGGTTGCATTTACGGGCGTAGAAAAAAGATACAAATGTATCAATTTTTTCTATGTCTTTTTTAATTGCAAAAAAGGAGGCAACCACTTGAAAGAACAACCTAAAATCATTTTTGCAAATAAAATTGATACAAAAGTTTTTGATAAAGAATTTTATCTAAAACTTTTAAAACATATTACTGAGCTCAAGCAAAATCAAACCAAAAATAATTAGGTTTGGTTGTACTGCGTGTGCTTGTCTTGAATAAATGGGATTCTGACGTGTGCTTGTCTTGAACAAGTGAAACAAATTTTGACGGTAAGACGTGTGCTTGTCATAGACAAGTAGAAACAAAAATTGCAACCCTCGTGTGTGCTTGTCTTAACAAGTAATTTAAAGATTGGCGATTAGATGTGTGCTTGTCTTGATACAAGTTAAGTGTCTTTCTCAAGCGAAGTCTAAACAAAATCTCTTTTTATTCAAGGGTAAAGTTAATTGATTCTCAACCCTTGAATAAAAATTTATGTGTTTAAAAAATATATCTTGTCAGCCGTTTTTGTTTGTTTCGCTTGGTGTCGAAAGACAAAAGAAAAATTAAAAGGAGTAAAACAAAATATGAAAACAGCTGTAATATATGCTAGATACTCTAGCGATAATCAAACTGAACAATCTATTGAAGGTCAACTTAGAGTTTGTCAAGATTATGCTAAAAGAAACGATATATTAATACTTAACACATATATTGACAGAGCAATGACAGGCACAAACGATAAAAGACCAGATTTTCAACAAATGATTAAAGATAGTTATGAAAAGCAATGGGACTTTGTATTAGTTTATAAACTTGATAGATTTTCAAGAAACAAATACGAAAGTGTTGTACACAAAAAAACATTAAAAGAAAATGGTGTAAAATTAATATCTGCTATGGAAAATATACCTGATTCACCTGAGGGTATAATTTTAGAATCTTTATTAGAGGGTATGAATCAATACTACTCTGCAGAACTTGCTCAAAAGATAAAAAGAGGTATGCACGAAACAAGATTAAAAGGTCTATTTCAAGGTGGTGGCTTAGCATTTGGCTATAAAGTTGAAGGAAGAAAAATTGTTATAGACTTAGAGAATGCAAACATTGTTAAATACATATTTGACCAATACAACTCTGGTGCTTATGCTTCTGATATTGCTAATTATTTAAACGAACAAGGTTTAAAAATTAAAGGTAAAAAGTTTATAAAAAACACAATATATAAAATTCTTAGAAATGAAAAATATACTGGTGTTTATAAACACAACGATGAAGTTATTACAAACATGTATCCAAAAATTATTGAAACGGAAGAATTTAATAATATTCAATCAAAATTTAATAACAATAAGTATGGAAGAAGAAGCCAAAATGCTAATTACTTACTAAGAAAAAAATTAGTTTGTGGTTATTGTGGTAAATCTATTAATGGCGAGTGTGGAACTGCAAAAGATGGTAGTCGCTATTATTACTATAAATGTTTAAGTATAAAAAATTATCAACTCGATTGTATTAAAAAACCAATTAGACAAGAGTTTTTAGAAAACATAATTATTGATTTAATTATAAAAGAACTAAACAACAAAAAAGTAAAAGAAATGATAGTAAATGGTTTATTAGAAACACAAAAAGAACTATCTAAAGAAAACCTAATTTTAGTCGCTTTAGAAAAAGAACAACGACAACATAAGTTAAGCTTAAACAACTTAATTAAAGCTATTGAGCAAGGTATTTTTAGCCCTACAACGCAAAAGCGATTACATGAATTAGAAGATAATATTGAGCAATTAGAAAGAAAAATTATTATAGAAAAAAATAAACAAAGTATACAAGTTTCAAAACAAGAAATTGAAGAATATTTAAATCAAGCATTAACTTTAGAACCACAATTACTGATAAATGAAATTGTTAAAGAAATTAAGTTATACAATGACAAAATAGAAATATATTTTAATAGCCCATTAAAGACAAGTCCTGAGAATAATCAGGGCTTTTCTTTTTTTAATACAAGCATGGAAAACTTACAAATTAAAATGTATATCTAAACGGCTATTTATTCCATGGTGTTCTTGACATGAGCCTCTCTTGAAACGGTTATATAAGCAAAAAGGCAAAGCACAAAATCGCTTCGCTCTTTTTCCTTTGCTTTGGCAAAGTAGCCTAACTCGTTTCAACTCCTGTCAAGAACCTTTCACGGCATAAAACGCCTTTTTAAAACACAAAAAAACCCGAACACTTTTAACGGTGTTCGAGTTAAGTTGCCAATGGTGGACGACCAGGGACTCGAACCCTGGACCCACTGATTAAGAGTCAGTTGCTCTACCAACTGAGCTAGTCGTCCAAAAATATTAAAATTTATTTTGCATCAAAAACTGCTTTTTCTAATGCGAGATAAATTTTAATATGATTTTGTTAAAAAGTCAACAATTATTTATTGTGTTTGTTTTTTATTGAGGTCTAATTGTTCCTGTTGTATTAAGAGCAAAAATAAAATCAACAAGTTCCTTTCTGTAAGGAATAAATTGTTTACTATCAAGCAAATCAAAAATTTGTTGTTTTGTTGCCCACTCAACTCTTTCTACTTCTGTTTCTTGAAGTTTAAGTGTGTTGATGTCAACATCTTCACTTAAAATATAAAAATCATTAAAACCAACATCAAAGTTAAATGTAAAAGCTGGTCTTTTGTTTGAAAAATCGTATTTATAACCCAATTCTTCTTCAACTTCTCTTTGCACTGCTTCACATGATTTTTCACCTGCTATTGATGAGCCACCACAAGAAAAATCCCACATTCCAGGGAAAGGATGTTTTTCTGCTAATCTTTTTTGAATAAGCATTTTGTCTTTTGCTTTGTTTAAAATAATGCAGTGAACCACCATTCTGTAACAGTTGTCAGGAACTTTTGTTCCCCTTTCCATAGTCTTGCCAAGTGGAATCCTATTTTTGTCAAACAAATCAAATATTTCCATAAAAATTTTTTCTCCTTTAGTTTCGTTTAAAGCCTAAAACATAGAAGTTTTATTATTCTATCATAACTGAAAAAAAATAAAAAGTAGAAATTTTGTATATTACTTAATTTTTATTTAAAAACTTATGAAAATACACCTGTAATATTTTGAATAAACTTAATAAAATGTTTTTATTAAATTTTTCTATTTACTTATTTTTAATTTTATTCTATTATATTTATTATGAGAATTATAGCAGGTAAATACAGGGGGACGGTTATTCCTTCACCAAAAGAAGAAATTGTAAAACCTACCCTAGATAGAGTAAAAGAAAATTTGTTTAACATATTGCAGTTTAAAGTTCAAGACTGTGTATGCCTAGACCTTTTTTGTGGTAGTGGGGCTTTAGGTCTTGAGTGTTTAAGTAGAGGGGCAAAAGAAGTTACATTTGTTGACAACAATAAACAAAACATTGTTGCTCTTAAAAAATTTCTTGAAAAATTAAAAGCAACCGACTATACATTAAAAAATTGCGATTATTATGAAGTTTTAAAACAAGCTTCAATTGAAAACAAAAAATTTGATATTATATTTTTAGACCCACCTTTTGATAGCGACCTTGCTGAAGTTGCTTTGCAAAAAATATTTAAATTTGGGTTATTAACCGAAAACGGTTTTGTGGTGTGGGAACATCCCACTGATTACAAAAATTTAAGATTTATGTCAAAAGTTACAAACAGCCGAGTGTATGGCAGTGTTCAAATAGATTTTTTGGCTTAAGATAATAATAAAAATTGCAAATAAAAAAACTCAAAGGAAAATAAGAAAGATGTTAGATAAAAAATATGATTTTAAAACTGCCGAAAAGAAATGGCAAGAATATTGGCAACAACAAGGAACTTACAAATTTGATAAAGATAGCAAAAAACCTATCTACTCAATTGATACTCCACCTCCAACTGTTAACGGTAAAATTCACATTGGCCACATTTTTAGTTACAGCCAAGCAGAATTTATTGCAAGATTTAAACGCATGATGGGTTACAATGTTTTTTACCCATTTGGTTTTGATGACAACGGCTTACCTACTGAATTGTTGGTTGAAAAAGAAAGAGGCTTAAAAGCTTATACAGTTTCTCGTGAAGAATTTTCAAAAATGTGCATGGAAACTGTTGATAAATATGAAAAAGGCTTTAAAGATTTGTTTATTTCAATGGGTAACAGTGCAGACTGGTCTTTGGCTTATCACACAGTTAGCCCAGAATGTCAAAAAGCAAGTCAAATGTCATTTTTAGACCTTTATAAAAAAGGCAAAGTTTATTATGCTGAAGCTCCTGCTTTGTGGTGCACAAAATGTGCAACTGCAATTGCTCAAAGCGAACTTGAAAGCGAAGAAAAAGAAAGCACATTTAACTATTTAAAATTCTATATTGAAAACTCTGATGAATATGTTGAAATTGCAACAACTCGTCCAGAACTTTTATGTGCTTGCGATTGCATTTTTGTTAACCCTAAAGATGAAAAGAACCTTCACTTACTTGGCAAAAAAGTAAGGGTTCCACTTTACAACTTCTATGTTCCAGTTTTAAGCGATGACAAAGTTGAACTTGACAAAGGAACAGGCGTTGTTATGTGCTGTACATTTGGTGACCAAACAGATACACAATGGTTTAAAAAATACAAACTTGAACTTAAAGTTGCAATTGATGACCTTGGCCGCATGACTGCTTTGGCTGGCAAATATGAAGGCATGAAAACAAAAGAAGCAAGAGCAAATATTATTGAAGATTTAAAAGCTGAAAACTTGCTTATTAAACAAGACCCTATTTCCCACCAAGTTTCTGTTCACGAAAGATGTGGAACTGAAATGGAAATAAAACTTAAAAAACAATGGTTTATCAAAACTTTAGAAAATAAAGAAGAATGGATTAAAAAAGGCAACGAAGTTACATGGCACCCAAGCTTTATGAAAGCTCGTTATATGGACTGGGTTGAAAACCTTATGATGGACTGGTGTATTTCTCGTCAAAAATATTTTGGTGTTCCATTCCCTGTTTGGTATTGCAAAGACTGCGGAGAAATTATTGTTGCTGGCGAAGATGAACTTCCTGTTAACCCACTTACAACACAACCAAAACACGCTTGCAAATGTGGTTGCAAAGAGTTTATTCCAGAAAGTGATATTATGGACACTTGGGCAACAAGTAGTATTACACCTCAAATCAACACAAAATGGAATGTAGATGATGAATTCTACAAAAAGATGATGCCTATGACACTTAGACCAAATGCTCATGACATTATTAGAACTTGGGACTTCTACACAATTGTTAAATCATTCTATCACTCAAATTGCTTGCCTTGGGAAAATGTTATGATTAGTGGTTTTATTATGGCTAGTCAAGGACAAAAAATTTCAAAAAGCAAATCAAATGCAAAAAATGACCCACTTGATTTAATTGCTTCATACTCTGCTGACGTTGTTAGATATTGGACAGCAACTGGAAGTTTGGGTAGAGATATTATCTTTAATGAAGAAAAATTTAAAATCGGTGCAAGACTTACAAACAAATTATTTAACGCAAGTAAATTTGTTTGGTTGTTCTTAGAAAACTATACACCAAAGAAAGATACAAAATTAAAACCTATGGACAAATGGATTATTTCAAAGTTTAATGAAATGAGAGAAAGATTTATTAACTACTTTGAAAAATATGAAGTTGGTCTTGCTATGGGTGAACTTGAAAACTACTTCTGGAATTTCTGCGACAACTATATTGAACTTGTTAAAGTAAGACTTTATAACCCAGAAATTTATGGCGAAGAAGCAAAAGAAAGTGGACAATATGCTTGCTACTATGTATTGCTTGAAATGCTTAAAATGTTTGGTATTTATCTTCCTCACATTGCAGAAGAAATTTATCAAAACACATTCAAAGATAAAGTTGGTATTGCTTCAATTCACAACATTGAGTTAACTGCTCTTCCTGTTGAAATTGATAAAGACCTTATTAAAAAAGGTGAAGAAGTTTGCGATGTTGTTTCTCAAATTAGAGGTTATAAAACAGATAACAAACTTTCACTTAAAACAAAATTAACCAAAGTAACAATTACTTCAAATAACGCTGAATTTTTTAAATCAGTTGAAGATGATGTTATGGCTGTAACTTCTGCTCAAGAAATTGAATATGTTGAAGGAAACACAAATGTTGAAATTGCAGGTTTCATTGTAGAAGAAAAAGAAAATAACTAATCATAAAATTTAATAATTAAAAAATAAAAGAGTAAGAAAAACATCTTACTCTTTTTAATTTTTATTGCTGTTTTTTAAATTTTCTTTATCCTTCATTTGTCTTGCAATATAAACCACTGGAGTGTCAATAAGCGAAGTAAAAAAGTAAATTATATAACTAGAAATCATAATTGTTATTAATGTTGAAAAATCATACCAACCTGCAAAAGAAATTACTGTAAAAATAATTGTGTTTATAAGTTGTGAAATTAAAGTTGATCCATTATTTCTCAACCACAAAAATTTTCTTTTATCTCCACTTTTCTTTTCTGTTAAATTCCACCAGGAGTGATAAAGCCAAACATCAAATAATTGAGATACAACATAACCTGCCATACTTCCCAAAATTAATCTTGGTGTTGTTGCAAAAATTGCATTTATATTCTCTTTTGCCCAATCATTTTCTGCTGGAATATACAATCTCATATATTGGGTAAATATTAACATTACAACCGAGGTAAAAACACCCAACCACACAGCTTTGGAAGCATCTTTTTTACTTTCATTTTCACTTAAAATATCTGTGATTAAATAAGTTGACGCAAACATTACATTTCCTAAGGTTTGATTAAGACCAAAAGCATCTACTAAAAGCAAAACTTCAATATTGGCAATGATTGTCACTATAATCATCATAGAATAAAGTCCTGTTTTGCCAAAAATTTTATAAGACAACAAAACCAACCCATATATGATTAAAACTGACCCTATTAACAACAACTCGTTCATTTTTTGTTCCTTTTTTATTTATTTCTCTTATTAATTTTAAATAAAAAACAAAAAACAAACTTATTATAAAAACAAAAAAAGCACCTTATGGGTGCCTTAACATTATCTTTTGCCCATAGTTTTGTTTTTAGACAGGATGGTTTCGAACTGTCTTTTATTTAAAATAATAGCAAGGTTATTTCTAACCTTGCTAAGTTTACTGGTTGCGGGGGTAAGACTCGAACTTACGACCTTCGGGTTATGAGCCCGACGAGCTGCCAACTGCTCCACCCCGCGATAAGAATGAGTGTATTTTAACACAGCACCAAAACCTTGTCAAGAGGTATAAACAAAAAAATTACCTTTTTAATAGTTTATTAATAACTCTTTTATTTTATGTATATTTTTGTATGTAAGTTTTTAATCTATTGCAAAAAAACAGTAGTTAAAACCATTAAAAATTGATTTTTTCTGTTTTCTATGATAAAATATTATTAAATAAAATGAAAGAGTGGGTATTTTTATGGAAAAAACACAAGCATTTTTTATTTCAAAAAGACTTGCTGAGGCAAAGACTGCTGAAGAAATGGCAACCATTTTAAGCAAAGAATTTGGTTTTAATTCTTCTTATTTAACTTTAAAAGATAAGGGTGCTACTTTAGAAGAAATAAATGATAGCATAAGAGAAGAACAAGAAAGGTTAAGATACAACCCTGAAGCAACACAATTTTGGGGTAAAAGAGGATATTCTTTAGATGACTTATATTTAGTAAGAGCATCTGATGTTTTTAATGTTGGTCATGTTATGACAACACCAAAAGATGGTCAAGTTTTAAGTCATATGGATTTTAATTTTAAAGCAAGTGATAGAGCTAGAAAAGAAGTTGGATTGTCTGAAGATTATTCCCCTAGTGAATACAGAGAAAAGAAACCTGAAATCAAAAAAATTGAAGAATCTATCACCCCTTATTTAAGACAATATCGTTCAACAAAACACTTTACAGTAAACACTCTTGTTTCTGACAATAGCGGTGGATCTTGGGCAAACATGCCTTACATTTTTATAGACCCAATGAAGCCTCATTTAGAAGATAAATCTTTAGCAAGCATTGCACCACACGACACATTTTTTAGAGGCGATGTAAAACTTGTAAGTCCAACCTTAATTATTCAACAAAAGCACTTAGCTGAACTTATTAATCAAAACAATCCTGCTATTGTAGAAACATTGATGGGAACAGAAATTATTGTTCTTGATGATGATTGCAAAGAGTATGGCTCTCCTTCTGATCACGTTGCATATGTTTTAAGAGAATTAAAAGAAGCACCTTACTATCATTGCCATGACCACGGAGTAAATGTTTCTTCAAGAGAAGCAGCATTTAGACCTTTGCATGCTTTTGCAAAAGAAAATGACATTGCATATGGATCAGATCACTTTTACTCAACCGAAAAGAAAATGGATGAACTTCATTTCTTAAGAAATATTGCTGAAGATTCATACAACTACCTTGCTTTTGTAAGAGGTAACCCAAAATTTAATTTATCTGAACAACAACTTGCTGTTATTGATTCTGCACTTGAAGCTTACCACACAACTTGTGAAAGAGCCGCTGAAAAAGGGATCCCTCTTGATTTTACAGAAGAAACTACACCTTGTGCTGAATACGAATATTTAAGAGATCAAAATGGTCACGCTGATTATGATAGAGCTTATGGTGTGTTTTCTGAGTTATGTGGAATTGTTGAAAATGCAGTTGCAGATAGTGGTTTTTATGACACAGTTGACATTACAGTTTTAGCAGAAGAAACAACAAGATATAACTTAGAATATAAAGCAGCTTTAGAAAAAGGCTCTGAATATGCAAGGGTTGAAGCTTTTAAACCAGAAATTACACCTCCTACAGAGTCTTAAATTTTATTGTTTATAGTAATTTTATTAAAAACACCTGTAAAAAGGTGTTTTTTTGTTCAATCTTCACAATTGACAATTATTAACACCCTTATTAAAATAAAAGCATAATTATATTAAGAGGTGATGATATGGGCCAAAGATACAGCAGCGATGCACTTGAATTTATTGCAAAAGAATATGTTTTTCTTTGCGGAGACACTTTAAAAGCTCATGACATGGGTGATGAAGATTTAATAGCTTTCTGTCACGAAAAAATTGATCAATTTAATTCTGTTATTTTAAAAACAGAACATTATGATGAACTTTTTGAAATTTTAAACGCTCAAAAAGATAATGCAACAAGTGCCGAACCAACTGTTGAATTTTCTGAAGAACAACTTGATACTGCCCTATCATTTTTAAGAACAGGTTTAATTGAAAGTCGTGCAAACGATTTAATTGATTTAAGCAAACAACATCAAATAGCAACTAATGCAGGAAACACAGAAGAAATTATAACTCTTGAAACACAACTTACTGATTGTTGTGCTTGGCTTAACCAAGAAGGAACTTTAATGGAAGTTAGTCAAAGAATTTATACTCTTTCAGATCAAACAACACAACCAGAAACTGCCGCTGACTTTGCACCAGAAACAGCACAGGCTATTGCAATGGCAAAAAGTTATATTGACACAACAAAAGCAACTTTGGTTGCCAATGCAACTGCTGTTCAAGAATAATTATTAAAAATTGTAGTTAAAATAAAAAATTGGAATCGAAATAAAAATATTTCAATTCCTTTTTTTATATCAATTTAAAATCTTTCAAAAAAAATTTGTTTAAAATTAAAATTTAGTATTAACTTTTTAAATTATGCGTTATAATTAACCTATTAATAAAGGAGAACACAATGAAAATAACCGTATTGGGCTCAGGTGGATTTGGTTATCCATTAGTTTTTTGCGATTGCGAACATTGCAAAAAAGCAAGAGTTTTGGGAGGTAAAAATATAAGAAAAAGAGCCTCTCTACTAATAAACGACGAATTAATAATAGATTTAACTCCGGATTGTTTAACTTCTATGAGCATGTATAATAAAGATATGGGTAAAACAAAATATCTTTTACAAACACATACACATTTAGACCATTTTGATATAAATCATTTTACTTCACTAGATTATAAATATGCTACACACCGAAATGAAAAATTAACACTAATATGTTCTGATTTGTGTTTAAAAGATATTCAAAATAAAGTATCTCAATTTGATAAGATGGATTTATATAATAATGATTATTTAACCAAAATCAACTTAGCAACAAAAACTATAAATCATGGAGAAAAATTAAAAATTGATAGATATTTTATTAAAGGAATTCATTGTGCTCATGATGAAAAAATAGGAGCACAAATTTATTTGATTAAATACAATAAAAAATCTTTATTATACGCAACCGATACTTCTCAAATAACAGACTTGGCTTTGCAAGAATTAAAAGGAGAAAAAATTGATTGTATTTTTCTAGATGAGTCATTTGGAACACAAGAATACACATTTTCTCACCTTAATATAAAGGGTTTTGATGAATATATAACAAAATTGAGAAAAAATAATTTATTAAACAACAACTGCATAATTTATGCAACCCACTTAACCCATGATGGAAATCCTTTACACGATGAACTAGAACTTATTTTAAGCAAATACGGGTACAAGCCAGCTTATGATGGATTGGAATTTAAAATATAATAAAAAAACTCTGTCTAATCTGATAGAGTTTTTTTATACTTTAAAAAATATAAGATTTTTTCTTATAGCAACATTGGTTGAATTTGTTTGTTTTTTAAAGATTCATCAATTGTTTGAGAAATTTTAGTCCAATCGGCAATAAGAGATTTTGGTTTGTTTTGTGGGTCGTCTTGTTTAAAAGGAACAAAATAAAAATTTTTTGTATTTATTAGTTTTGCAATATTACACATATTCAAACCTAGACCATCATTTGTTGCCACACCTATTACAACGGGTTTATTATTTCTCATTAAAGATTTTGCTGTCATAGTAACAGCATTGTCGCTAACTGCATTTGCAAGTTTTGATAAAGTGTTTCCTGTGCAAGGAGCAATAACTAAAATATCTATTAAATTTTTAGGCCCCACAGGTTCAGCTTGAACAATATTTGTTATAACTTCATTTTTTGTAATTTCTTTTATTCTATTCAAAAAGTCTTGAGCCTTGCCAAAACGCGTATCATATTTCAAAACATTATCGGTTACTATAGCATAAACATTATTACCATTATCAACCAATTGTTTAAGAATTTCTAAAATTTGTTTATGTGTGCAATAGGATGCTGTTATACCAAATCCTATATTCATTTACAATTCTCCTTTTTCTAAGTAATTATTAATTAATTCAACAATCAACTTGCCAGCTGATTTTGCTACGTATTTTGAAGGGAGTGCTGGGCACAATACATAATTGAAGTTTTGACAGTTTACGCCTTCTAGACACTGTTTTGAGGCTAATTCAAATACATAACAATCTTTTTTGAAGTTATTTGCATCATTTTGATTAAAAATAACAGCAGGAACAGTGTTGATTATAACCTCATATTTTTTTAAGTGTTTTTTATATTCATCTCCAAGATAACATTTTCTTGCAAATAATTTTGTATGGTTAAATTCTTTTTCATTTCTCATCGCAAAGTCAATATTTAACCCTAGTTTAAAAAATAAATATCCAACAGCTTTTGCAACTCTTCCACTTCCAATTATAAGTATGTTTTGTTCATACATACTTTCAGGAGTATTTAATATTAAATCACAAAGCATACCCTCTGCTGTTAATGTTGCATTTTTTAAAACAAAATCTTCATTTAACATCATATTTAAATATTTAATATTTTTGCTTTTAAATATTTTTATAAATTCATCTGAAATAGCACCACCAAAAATTGTTATACCTGCTGGCATATTTTTAACTAAAGTTTCATTCCATTTAAATGCAGGTGAAAGAATAACAACATCTTTTGCTGTTATTTTGTTTAAATTATTTTCTTCAAAACAAACTGTCTCACAACCTTTATTTTCTAAATATTCTTTTACAAACGGCAAGCGTTTATCTTTTAAATATAAAACATATTTCATTTTATGGTTACTTCCCTTTCAAATCATTTTATGTTTTTAGTTTTACATTTGATACAATTATTTAATTTTAAAAAATAAATTTGCATACAAAAAAAAACAACTAGAAATTTTAATCTAGTTGTTTTTTTAATTATTATAATATCAAAGATTTAATACTAATAAATTATTGTGAAATTCCTAAATCTTGTTGTTCAAATGGCTTTAAAATATCTTTTGCGCTTAAATAAATTTGTTCAGTTGTTGGTTTTGAAACAAAATCTTGTGAATATTCGTTTTGCAAGCCAGTTGCAACAGCAGTTGCTAAAGTATAACCTAAAACTTGTGAAACTTCATCACCATGATCAGGATTTAACAAGCCATATCTCCATCTTTCATCTCTGGCAATAAAATTAATTGCATGTTCATTGCCAGGTTTAGGGCTCATTGCTGAAGTAAAAAGAGTAACAGTGTTTTCATCTTCAATAAATAAACTTGTTCCTGAAAAAACAGTATTTCCTCTTACTATATCAAGGTAAGCATCTTGAAAACTAGCATTGGCATTTGAAGGCACAGCCGTTGTTAAATCTTTTAATGAAATTGCTTGCACTGCAGTCATATTAAAAACTTCTTCCATAGGTGCATAAGCAACACTTGTCATTTGCTTTTCAAGATCTAAAATTTCTCTTGAAGAATACCCTTGCGACAACATTTTTCTCATTAAATCAAAATTCATTTCGTTTAACACTTTTGAACCATAACAATGAGAGAAAAAATTTAAGTTACAAAAATTGCGTTGTGCTTGCTCAAAAGAATATCTATTCCCTTGTTCATCAAAAGCAAGTGGCATTAATAATGTATCAACTAACAAACTTATCTCTTGTTTTGTAACCATTGTTGTATTTGGATTATCAGTATTTTCTAAACTTCCATATGCAACACCAATAACATCAACATCTTGAATTGTTGCTTGCTCGTCACCAAACCTATTTTTTAACCCAATAAGTGAAGAGGCAACTTTGCAAACACCATTAGCTTCTTCTGTTGTTATAGTGCAGTTTCCACCCAAACATATTATTGTTGGTTTTGTTATTTTAAAATTGCCAAGTTCAATGTCTTGCCAATGATTTGGCTTGCTAAAATCTCTTTTCCCAATTACTATTGGATCTTTCTTTTGCATCAACTTTCTCCTAAATATTATTTTAACACCTAGAATCACTTTTCTCAATATGTCAAAATTTTATTGTGCAGTTTTACATATTTAAAATTTTACCTTTTAACATATTAACAAATCTTTTTATATTATATTTTGTATGGAAAAACATTTTTTAGCATCAGCCAATACAAGTATTGGTTTTATTAACAAATTTAACTTTATAAATCCAAATGAAAACGGTTTTACTTTTATTTTAAAAGGTGGCCCAGGAACCGGAAAAAGCACAATTATGAAACAGTTATCTAAAAAATATTTAAATAAAAATGATATTGAATATTTTTATTGCTCTTCTGACCCAGAAAGTCTTGACGGCGTTAGAATTTTATCAAAAAACATTTCTGTTGTTGACGGAACTGCCCCTCATACAACAGAAGCAACCATTCCTGGCGTAAAAGAAAAAATTGTTAATGTAGGCGAATTTATAAAAGAAGAAATTAAAAAAGATAAAAAACAAATTGAAAAATATTTAAATAAAAAAAGTTTGTGTTTTAAAAAAGCATATAAATATTTAAACGCTGTAAAACCGATAATAGATGTTGAAACGTTACAAACAAAATTCAAAAGCGAAAATTTTGATTTTTTAAACTTAACAAAGCAAAAAAATAAATTTAAAGAAAGATTTTTGTTTTTTAG
>JAZUAI010000014.1:0-2829 GCA_045637945.1 Clostridia bacterium | reverse complement strand
AAGTTCTTCATAAACATAAAACTCATATTTTTCAAATATTTCTTTTACTTTTTGTAAACTATTAAACATACTTACTCCATCTCCCTAATCTTCATTACTGCATTTCTACACTCATCACAGACTTTAAATATATAGTGTCCATTTTTAGCTCCCAATTCTTCTTCCATTGTAAGTTCTACTGGCTCACCACAAATAATGCACGATACACAAATACCACTTTTAGAACTAAGGTTAATAATTCCTCCATTGTTTTCTATCATTATTTCATCTCCTTAATATTTTTATCTTCTTGGTGGGTTAGTTGCTTTTTAAATTTTTGTTCTTTTTGTTTTATAATAGTTCTAATTTCACTTATTTGATTTTCATATTCTTCTATTTTATTATTAAGCAGGTTTATAGCACTATCTATATTTTGAATTTCTACATCTTGCAATCCTTGTCCATTATTACATTGTCTAAAAAGTTTATTTACACTATTTATAGACATAGCAAAAATTCTTGTATTATTTATCTCGTCTATTTGCCTTTTGACTTTTTTTATTTTTAATTTAATAACTTTAATTTTATCTAAATCTTCCCAATTTCTCCATTTATATTCCCTAAGTTTCTTTTTTCTTTCTTGTTTCTTTACTTCTTTTTCTGCTCTTTTTCTTTTTTTTTCTTCCTCATATTGTTCGTGCTTTAATCTAGCACAATAAAAGTCATCAGCAACCTCTTGTAAAACAACATTATTATCAAAATCACAACAAGGTGGATATATTGGGTCGCCACCATAACAAGACACTCCACCACTACAAAAACCATTTTCATACAAAGGACAATGTCCTTTGCAATCTAACTCGTGTGCAACAAATTCACCATAAGTCAAATTTTTAAATTCACATTCCTCTAGTTCTTCAAATGTTCTAATCTTGCTTTCTTCCATCTATACTTCCCTTCCTTTAATTCGTTTATTATGTTGTCGATTTTGTCTGCAATTTGATATGGACTATAAGTATCGCCAGAATAAATACAATCAAATTCTTCTTTCACTTTCTCCAATTTCTCAATCGTAAACTCGATTTTGTCTTGGTCTTCTTGATTATAAACTACACAATCTTCACCATAAGGATTGACTATAACTACCTTTTTTGTTCTTTTACCAAAATTTAAAATTTGAGTTCTAGTTTGTTTAACTTCTTCTAGTTCTGCATCTTTCTCTGCAAGTTGTCGTTTTGCTTCAACATAACCATTAAACAAGTTGTCATAATCTTGCTTTAACTCTGCAAGTTGCTGTTTGAGTTGTGAAATTTCCATATCTTTGTCAAATTGTTTTTGTAACAAACCCTCTCGATATGCTTTTTTATACCTTTCTTCACTCTCTGCAAGTTTGGTTTCTAGGTCAGTTTTTTCTTTTCCCAATTTGTTTACAACATCTAAAAAATCTTTCCACTCAGCACCATTACAAAGTTCATAACCCCAAATGTTTACTTTCATATCTTCTGGTTTTGTATCAAATCTTGCATTTAAACTAAGTATTTTTTCTTCACTCATATAAACAAAATTCTTTGTTATATCATTATAACCTATACATTCTTTACTCACTTTTCATCATCTCCTTTTAATTCTTCCTTTTTGTCTTAACAAAACTTAAACATATCTTTTTAACTTGCTCATAAGTATATTTCCCTTTAAACTCTTTTTCTATCGCCTCAAAAGAGTACATCCTTTCAAAGTATAAATAATACATTTTATCAATATCATTTTCTTTCATTTTTCAGTTCTCCATTTACAATTTTCACAATCAGCAACCCTAACTCTGTTAATTCTCTTTTTACAATAACAATAACAAGAGTTAAGGTCTGAGCAATATATACAATTAATATCTATTATATTTTGTTTCATAATCTTCAATTTCTTCTTTTTGTGCTTTTGCTTTTTCATAAAACTCACACTCTAAATCAGTAATTAAATCTTCATCATAATCTTCAAGTGGCTCATCTACACATTGGTCTAAGTTCATTATAATATCAACCAACTGGTCAATACTATATGTTTTTAAAATTTTCTTTTTTGCTTTTCTTAGTTCATCTCCATCAACTTCATAATCCCAATCAAATTCTTCATAATGTATATTCATAACTTTTTTCTCCCTTTTATATAAAATTCTCTTTTTTTAGCATCATATATTTTTTGACTTTCTTCTTTTTTCTGTCTTTTAAATTCCACCCATAATTCGCAACTGCTTTCGCATAATTTCGGTGCTTGTCTATTAGCACAATCTTTACAAGGTGGATATATCATAACACCTCGCTATTTTCTTCGGTTAAAAATACAACTCCATTTCTTGTTAGTATCTTTAAACCTTTTGTATCAGTAAATATTTTAAATCTATTAAATCTCTTATTTCCACTCTTTGTATAATACTCCTCATTTGCACAACCATTTGCAAAATCTATTTTGTACTTTCCCATTTTTCAGTACCTCCTATTTATTTAACACTTATATTATAATACATCTTTTTGTAATTGTAAAGTAATTTTTAACAATTTTTTAATATTTTTTTAACATTTTTTAAAAACAAAAAAGGGAGAACATTTTAAGTCCTCCCATAAAATTAAAACTCATAACTCATAATACTTGTATCGAAACCCCTCTTATTGAAATGTGATTTTTGGGCATTAAGTTTAGTTCCTGTTGCTTTAATTTTTATTAGATTATCATATAGAAGAACTTTTGTCAAACGATTAAAGGTCAATATCATCTAAATTTGTATATCTTGAATTTAATTCTTGTTCAGTATAAGTTCTGCTTTGTACTTTTTTATATTTATTATTACTAAATATGCCT
>JAZUAI010000013.1:0-19010 GCA_045637945.1 Clostridia bacterium | reverse complement strand
AATTTTATTTTGCTTAATTATTTTTTAAGTTTGTTTTTTAAGTTAAAGTTTTTTAAGTTAAAGTTTTTTAAGTTAAATTTTTTTAAATTAAACTTTTTTAAATTAAATTATTTTTACTTTCCATTTTAACAATTTTAAATTTAATTTTAGTTTTTTAAAAAACCTTACCCAACATTTATGTTTTCTTCTTGGAAAGATTCAAGTTTTATAGTTTCAGTATTATTTTCACATTTTATTTTGCTTATTGAAATTTCATAAGCCGTTTTTGTTAAACTTTCGTTTTCTCCAATTTTCTTTTGATATTCTCTGCTTTGAATTCTGCCTATAATTGTTACCTTTTGACCAATCTTTATGTTTTTAACATATCTGGCATTTCTGCCCCAAGCAATACAAGGCAAATAATCAGATTTATTATACGCACGATTAACAGCAAGCAACACATCACATATTTCACGCTTAAAAGGTGTTGTTCTATAAATTGGCTCTTTGCACACAAAACCGTTAAGTTCAATAATGTTAGGGTTCATAGTTTCATCAAATTCAATAAGGTCTCTAACAAAAACAGTTAGTAGCAGTTTGCTTTTTGTTTCTTCCAACTTATTATAACTTCTAAACTGCCCTTTAATACAAACGGTTGAACCAATGCTAAAGTTGTTGTTTGTAAGCAACCTCTCACTAACAGTAATTGGTATAATGTCAAAATTATCTGATAGCCTGCTTACCTTTAGTTGCAACTCATAAAACCCTTCGCCAAAAACCTCGTGACTAAATTGAGGAGTTGACACAACCTCTCCTTTTAAAAATACTTTGTTGTTTTCCATTAATTCGTAATTCATTTTTTTACCTCCAAAAGTCTATTTAATTTTTATCTGTTCGCCTGAAGAAGAAACTGTGTAATCACCCTCGTAAACCAAATTTTGCATTGTAACAAAGTTATATCCTCTGCTTTTTAGCCCCAAAATTAGCCCTGGAAGAGCCGAAACTATATTATCGGAATTGTTATGGCACAAAATAATAGAGCCGGATTTAGCCTTTTTTAACGCATTAGAAATGATTGTTTGTGCAGAAATTCCCTTCCAATCAAGAGTGTCAACATCCCACTGAATTGTCTTTAAATTTAACTTTTCTGCTTGAGTTATAACCGTGTTATTATAAGCCCCATAAGGTGGCCTAAAAAATTTAACAGGCTTACCTGTTATCTTTTCAATTTTTTGTTTGCTTATGCTTAGTTCGTTTTCAATATCATTTTCACTTTTTGTTGTTAAGTCTGGGTGCAGGTTAGAGTGTGTTTCTACCTCGTGTCCAAGGTCTGAAATCTTTTTAACAAGGTCTTCATTTTTATCAACCCACATACCCACCAAAAAAAATGTTGCTTGAACTTCGTGTTTTTGCAACTCATCTAAAATTTTTAAAGTTTTATCACTACCCCACGCAGCATCAAAAGTAAGTGCAATATTTTTAGTTTCAGTAGCTACCCTATAAATAGGAATTTTTCTAACAGGCTTATAAAAGAAAACACTTGCAAAACAATTGCCACCAATGTTGAGTGAAAGCATAGCCAAAACAATAAATATAAAAGTTAGTTTTTTAAAAGTAGAATTTTTTAAAACATAAAAACGCATTTTCTCCTCACTAATAAATATATATTTTGTCTTGCTAACAATTTTAAAAACCCTTGCAGATTTTTGACAACCTTTGTCGTTTTCAACTTTTTAGTTTTGATTTCTTTTTTTGTTCTTTTATTTTTTTTAAGATATTTTTTTATTTTGTTTTTAATTTTTTAAAATAAAAAAAATATCTTTTTAAACACATAAAAACTTTTTAAATACATAAAAACTTTTTAAATACATAAAAAACAATATTAAAACAAAAAAAAGATTATGCCATTTTCGACATAATCTTTTATTTTTAAACTTTTTTTAAACTTTTTTAAACTGCTTTTAAAATATTTTTTAACTATTTTAAATCCATTGTAGTTTCAACAACCCCACCAGCATTTGATAAAGTTTCTACAGGAATTTCTTTAATTTTAATTGTGTCTGGAATAAATTCTTGTCTTTGCATTAAATCAACCTCTAAAGCAAAAACATCACTGCCCATAAATTGACCTTCAGGAACAGGCAAAGACCTATCGGTTATAACATTGATATCAAACCCAACACCCGACATATCTTTATCACAATAGCGTTCAGCTTTATCATCATTACAATATTCTAAACCACTAACAAATTCTTGCAAAGAAAAATTTGACACCCTTTCGGCAGAATCAGTAAAAATAGTTGAAGTATCATCTTTAAAAGTTACACCAATAACACCTTCTTCCTCTTTGCCTTGCATTTTATTAAAAGCAACATCAACCTTTTGAACCTTTTGCAAATTAACAATTCTGTCACCTACAGTAGCAAAAGGAACATCAGAACGATAAAATACATTGTGAAAAAATGATCGTGTGTCGCCATTTAAATGACCAATAAAATAATCAAAACCATAGTAGGTGTGAGAACTTCCACCTTCTTCAAAAATTGTAACACCCGGTGTATTAATATTACCCACCCTTTTTGAAGTATGTTTGCAACAATTTATTTTGTCTAAATCAAATTCAACACCATTATATGTTAAAATTTTAGCCATAATAAAACCCTCTCTTTTTTTATTACTTCTATTATAATAAAAATCTCTTTTTTTTTCAATATTAAATAAAAAAAAAGAAACAATTTGCTTTAAAATTGTCTCTTTTTTTGTTCTTAAATTTAAACTATAAGTCTTAAAACTCAACTTTAGATCTTCAGTTTTTAATTAAAATTTTTAAATTGTTAATTGTTTGCACCAAAAGCTTTAACAATGCTTAAACTCTTTTTAAGTTTTTCAACAGGTTTGCCTTTGCCAATTCTTGCTTCAATAGGTATTAAATCAGTGTTACGGTAATACATTTGATTTTCATTATCTAAGCACACAACTGTGTAAGGTGTTGTAACAACATCTGCAAACACCAAACTATTTCCATTATCTTTTGTAAAAGTAAAGAATTTTAAACCTTTTCTATATCTTGCCATTTTGTCAATGTTAGATAGCAATACTCTCTTTGCATAACCTTTGTCAGTTACAGCAACAACTTCGCCACCATCACCTGCCAAGGTTGCACCCACACAATAATCGTTGGTTGCAAGGTTTATACCTTTAACACCACCAGAAATTCTGCCTTGCAATGGAATATCGCCATTTTCAGCATTTAACACCATACCTGTTTTTGTTACAAACACAACAGTGTAGGTTTCTGGCTCTTTAACAATTTTAACAATTTCATCGCCATCTTTAAGCTTCATACCTTGGAAATATTTTTTAAGCAATGCATATTCGCTAAGTGCGGTTTTCTTAATCATACCGTATTTGGTTAAGAAAATTAAGTTTTGTTGAAGTTTAACATCTTCGCCATCAAATAGTGCAACGATAGTTTCGTTAGTTCCAAGTTCTTTGAAAATTGATTTTTCTGCTACACCTTTGTCACGATACCTTGACTCGCCAAACACACTAACATCAACTTTAAAGCAGTTGCCTAAATTTGAGAAAGCCAAAATAGATTTTGTTGACTCTGTTTCAAATTTTAAAACATGAGTATCGTATAAAGAACTATTGTCGTTTACTTCTTTTTGTGCATAGTTATATTGTTTTAAACCAACACATTTAAAGTTGCCTTGAGCACTCTTTAATATAACAACATTTTGATTTACAGGAGCTTTTGGCTCTGCATCAATTTTTAAGCTCTCTTCATTTTTAAGCATTTTTGTCTTTCTATCAGACTTAAATTGCTTTTTAATTTGCAACATTTCTTCTTTAACAATATCAAATTGCATTTTCTTAGAATTTATTACTGCTGTTAAGTGTTTAATTAACTCTCTAAGTTTTTTAAGTTCTGCTTCAAGCTTATAAACTTCCAAACTAGTAAGTCTTGCAAGACGCATATCCAAAATTGCTTGAGCTTGTTTTTCGCTTAACACAAATTTTTCTCTAAGTCTTTTCTTAGCCTCTGTTGTGTTTTGTGATGTTTTAATAATTTTAACAACAGCATCAATGTTTTTAATTGCAATAATAAGACCAGACAAAATATGTTCTCTTTCTTTTGCTTGTTCAAGCTCATATTTGCTTCTTCTATAAATAACTTCTCTTTGGTATTCAGCATAGTATGAAATTACATCAAGTAAGCCCATTTGTCTTGGCTTGCCACCAGCAATTGCAACCATATTCATACCAAAAGTAACTTGCAAATCAGTGTATTTAATTAAGTTTTCATAAATGGTTTTAAGGTCAGCATCTTTTTTAAGCCTAATAACAGCACGCATACCTTCTCTGTCTGACTCATCTCTAATTTCGCTGATATCACCAAAACCATATTTGCCTTCTTCCCTCAAAGTTGCAATTTTTTGCAAAAGTGAACTTTTGTTAACTTGATAAGGAAGTTCAGTAACAACAATATATTTTTTGTCTGCCCCATTGCTTTCAATGTGCATTTTAGCTCTTAAATAAATTTTGCCCTTACCTGTTTGATAGGCTTGTGTTATTTCAGAAGTGTTTAAAACATAACCACCTGTTGGAAAGTCAGGTCCTTTAATTATTTTAAGCATTTCTTTTAAAGTAATAGAAGGTTTGTTTAAATAAGCAACAACACCGTCAATAGTTTCTGCTAGATTGTGAGGTGGAATATTTGTTGCAAGACCAACAGCAATACCCATAGCACCGTTAACCAAAAGGTTTGGATATCTACCCGGCAAAATTTCTGGTTCTTTCAAACTGTCATCAAAGTTTAAACCCCATTTAACAGTGTTTTTGTCTAAATCTCTTAAAAGTTCCATAGCAAGAGGTGCAAGCCTTGCTTCTGTATATCTCATAGCAGCAGCGCCATCACCGTCAACACTACCAAAGTTACCATGACCACTAACCAACAACTCATTTTGGTTGAAAGGTTGAGCCATACGAACCATTGCTTGATAAACCGAACTGTCACCGTGAGGGTGATATTTACCTAAACAGTCACCAACAATACGGGCAGATTTTCTGTAAGGTTTGTCAGGTGTAACACCAAGTTCAAGCATACTATAAAGAATTCTTCTTTGAACAGGTTTCAAACCATCTTCAACCCTTGGCAAAGCTCTATCCAAAATAACGTGCTCTGAATAAGGAATCATAGATTCGTGCAAAACAGTGTCTAGGTTTTTATAAAGCATACCGTCAATAACATCATTGCCACTATCTTCGCTAAAAACTTTTTCCTTTTTCTTTTCAACAACATCTTCTTCTTTTATGCTTGAAGTTTCAAGTTTGTTTGAATATCCTCCAAAAACATCTTGGCCAACTTCCATATCAACTTCTTCATAATCTTTGTTAAGTTCATCAATTTCAGCACTTGTTTTTGCGCCATCTTCACTTTCAAAGAATTTTTCTTCGTCTACTACTTCGCTTTTTCTTGTGCTTACCTTAACTTTTTTTACTTCGTCTTTTCTTTCTTCTTCCATACTTTCTTCATCTTTTAAAATTTCTTCATCTTCGCTAGTTTCATATTCATCTAAATCAACATCATTATTAACAACTTGGTCATCACTTAACCTGTTTATTATATATTCGTTTGCCTTTTTGTCTTTCATATATTCTTCGTCTGCTAGTTCACGCTCTGGCAAATCGCTATTTTTATTAACAACTTCGTTTAAAGACTGATCAATGTCTTCAATTTCACTTTCACTTTTAAAAAAGTTGTTTAACTCATTTTGTTCTTCTGTTTCTTTAGAAACTTCTTCTTCATCATTACTTTTAAAGAAATCATTTAAGTCTTCAGTGTGATTGCGTGGCAAAACAAACTCACCCACATTGATGTCTTCTTGGCTTTTTATTGATAACGGACTAATATAATCTTCTTCGTTTTCTTCGTTTGAATTATCTTCGCCTACCGAATCTTCAACTAAATCTTCTTTTACTGAATCTTCAACCAAATCACTCAAGTCTTCTGTTGAATCTTCAATATTATCTTCAACTGAATCACTTAAATCTTCTTCAACATTGTTTTCAACATCTTCTTCAATGTTGTCTTCGTTATTGTCTTCAAAAAAGTTTTCTTCACTTTCTTGATTTTCAGTGTTTTCTTCTACAACATTGTTTTCATCAAGTTCTTCAGTTTTTAATTCAATTTGTTCTTCGTTATCTTCTTTGTCTGCAAAGTCAAGGTCAAAACCAATTTGACCATCAATAGGTTCAGTAAAAACCTCTTCTGGTTCATCAGTTTCTTCGCCTCTTATATACAGCTCTTCAATGCCAATTTGTCCATCAATGGGTTGCAAGTCTTCTTTTTCAAACTCTTCACCATTATTGTCAAATTTGTCTTTGTCACTCATATTTTAAAAAACTTAAACTCCCATATCCATAAAGTTGTCAACTTTGTTAAAGTCAACATACTCTGCCAAATATTTTTTTCTTGCTTCAATATCATCACCCATTAAGGTTGTGATAAGTCTTTCAGCATTTGCAACATCTTCAACAGTAACTCTTACCAATGTGCGTTTGTTAGGGTCCATTGTTGTATCCCATAATTGGTCAGGGTTCATCTCACCAAGACCTTTGTAACGTTGAATTGCATAACCTTTGCCTATTCTCTTAATTGCTTCAGGTAATTCCCTGTCAGAATAAACATATTCAACTTCTTCCCTCTTTGAAACTTTGTAAAGAGGAGGCATACCCATATAAACATTACCGTTGGTAATAAGTTCCTTCATATATCTAAAGAAGAATGTAAGCAAAATAGCCCTAATGTGAGCACCGTCTTGGTCAGCATCGGATAAAATAATAACTTTGTGATATTTTAAACTTGAAATATCAAAATCTTCACCAACACCAGTGCCAAGGGCTGCAATAATAGTTCTTATTTCTTCATTTGCCAAAACTTGATCAAGTCTTTTCTTTTCTGCATTAAGTGGTTTACCTCTTAATGGTAAAATTGCTTGGAAAGATCTATCCCTTGCTTGTTTTGCACTTCCACCAGCACTGTCGCCCTCAACAATAAACAATTCGTTAAACTCTGCTTTTCTGCTTGAGCAAACTGCAAGTTTACCAATTAAGCTTGAGTTTTCAATGCTATTTTTTTGTCTTGTTAACTCTTTTGCCTTTTTAGCAGCAAGTCTTGTTTTTGCAGCACCTTTGGCTTTGTCCATAATAATGCTTGCAATTTTATCATTGCCCTTTTGGCTAAAATATTTTGTTAACTCTTGAATAACAATGTTTTCAACAATACCTTTAACTTCTGGATTACCAAGCTTTGTTTTTGTTTGACCTTCAAACTCAATGTTTTTCATCTTAACAAGCAATACTGCAGAAATACCTTCTCTGTAGTCTTCACCCAAAAGGTTGTCTTCTTTGTCTTTAAGTAAGCCCAACTTTCTTGCAACATCGTTCATAACCCTTGTTAAACCAACTTTAAAACCAGTTTCGTGTGTTCCACCTTCGCTGGTTGGAATGTTGTTAACATAAGAGAAAAAACTTTCTGTGTAACTATCTGTATATTGAACAGCAGCTTCAAGTTTAAGGCTGTCACTTTCTGCCTCAATATAAATAGGTTCTTTAAAAAGTGAAGATTTCATCTCATTTATATAAGTAATAAAATCAACCAAACCACCGTCATATTTAAAGTTGTCTTGTGTGCCTTCTTTTTCATCAACAAAAATAATTTCCATACCCTTGTTTAAGAAAGCAAGTTCTCTAAGTCTTTTCTTAATAATATTTGTTTCCAAAACATTGTCTAAGAAAATTCTGTCATCAGGCATAAAAGTAATTTTTGTTCCAGTCTTTGTTGTTGAGCCAATTTCGGTAAGTTTTTTTGTGCAAACACCACCGTGAACTTTGCCCCCCTTACCTTCAACACTTTCAAATCCAATTTCATACATCTTTTTGTTTCTACAAATTTCTGCTTTCAAATATCTACTTAAAGCGTTTGTAACACTAGCACCAACACCGTGCAAACCACCAGAATAACTATAGTTGCTTGAATCAAACTTACCACCAGCGTGAAGCTTTGTAAAAATAAGTTCAGCACCACTTATCTTGTATGTTGGGTGAATATCAACCGGAATACCCCTGCCGTCATCTTCAACAGTAGCACTACCATCAGCGTGCAAAGTAACGGTAATTTGACTACCGTGACCATTTGCAAGTTCGTCAATACTGTTATCAACAATTTCCCACAAAATGTGGTGAACACCTTTGCTACCAGTAGAACCAATATACATACCAGGGCGAAGTCTAACAGCATCAAGCCCCTCTAAAACCATAAGGTCTTTTGAATCATAACTTTTTGACATAGTTTATGAAAAACCTCCCAAAAATAACTAAAATTTATCAAAACCTAGTTTAACATAATCTTCTTTATTTTCCTAACGATTATGCATTTTTTTTAAAATTTTTTGCACTTAAAAGCCCCTACTTAAAAATTAGTGAATACTTATGCAAATCTATAAATATTTATAAATTTTTTAACCCTGTTTTTTACAATTTTTTGCACATTTAAACGATTTAAGACAAAATTTTTTTATGCTAAACCAAAAAAATAAAGTCAATTTGTTTTTTAAGCCCCTTGCCTTTTATCTTTTTTTCATATTCTTTTTTAAGTAGGCTTTTTAAAAGTTTTTTAATATGCTTTTATTTTTTTTAAAATAAAAAATTAAATTTTTTTATAAAAACAACATAAACTACTTTTAATATGAAAATTGTTTTAACTGGTGGTGGCACAGGTGGCCACGTAATACCAAACCTTTCACTAATACCTTATTTAAAAAATCACTTTAACGAAATCTATTACATAGGCAACAAAAATCAAATAGAGTTTGAACTTGTGTCTTCTTGCCCAGAGATAACAAAATTTTATCATCTCAAAGCCCCAAAATTAAAAAGAGATAAATTTTTAAAAAATCTATCTCTACCTTTTTTATTATTTAAAAGTATTTTTGAAGCCAAAAAAAATATTAAAAGAAATTTCACCTCAAGTGGTGTTTTCAAAAGGTGGCTTTATGTCTGTTCCTGTGTGCATCGCCTCAAAACTTTTAAAAATTCCCGTTGTCAGCCACGAATCTGATTTAAGTTTGGGGCTAGCAAACAAAATAATATATAAAGTTTGCGACTATATGTGCACAAGTTTTGAAAAAACTTCACTTAACTTACCTAAAGCTGTTTTTACCGGCAGCCCCATAAGAGAGCAACTTTTTAACGGAAACAAACAAAAAGGCATTGAAATAATAAACAATACAAATAATACAAATAATTTAATTAAAAACTCTTTCACCCCCACCCTTCCTACTTTACTTGTCACAGGAGGTTCTACCGGCGCAAAAGATTTAAACCAAATTATTTTTGATAGTTTACCAAAAATTACAAAGCACTTTTTTGTTGTGCACCTAGTTGGAAAAGGTAAACAAAACAAAACTTTATCTCACCCCAACTACACTCAAATAGAATATTGTAAACAAATTGAACATCTTTTTAGTTTGGCAGATTTTGTTGTATCTCGTGCAGGTTCAAACGCCATAAATGAACTTTTGTATTTAAAAAAACCAATGCTACTTGTTCCCTTGCCTGTTAAAGCCTCAAGGGGCGACCAAATACAAAACGCAAATTACTTTGCCTCACTTAATATTGCAAAAGTGGTTTACCAAGAAAACCTTACCCCTCAAACCTTGCTTGAAAATCTTTTTGACCTACAAAAAAACAAAAATTTATATCTAAACAATATGTCTTCACTAAACTTGCAAAACGGAAACAAAAATATAACAAACCAAATTTTAAAAGCAATACAAAAGCACAAAAAATAATAACTGTGATAAAAAAACTACTTAAAAGAAAAAAACTAATTTAAAAACTAAATTTAAAATAAAATATAAACAAAATTAAAATTAAAAAAACAAAAAAGAGATAGCAAAAAAACTATCTCTTATTTTTTATTAAATTTAATTATTATGCTTGTTGGGCTTGTTCGCTCAAACAAGATTGAACTGATTTTATATTAGTTGGCAAAGTTGAAAGGGATTCGCACAAAGAATTATCTCTTCTTACCAAATAGTTAACATATTCTTCAGACAACACAAAAAATTCTTCTTCACCCAAAACTTTTTTATTGCCTTGACCTTTAGCGTGAGCTTCGTTTACATCATAATCAAAATTTTCTTTTTCATTTCCAAGTTTAACAACAACTCTTGTAACATCATCAAAACTATATGTATCGTGCTCATCATCTTTTACAAGTGCTAATTGGTGGTTAACAGGCGTGCCGTCATCACAAACTACGCAATAAGCTTTAATATCTACTTGTTCTAACAAAAGTTTGTAATATTGAGTAATTGAATTGCAAATGCCAAGGTGATCATAAACAGCACTTTCAAGTTCTTTAACAGGGTCTCTTTTAATTCTAGCCTTATTAACTTCAATATTGTGTATGTCTTCAAGCAAACCAAAATTGTAACTCATAGTGTTAGATAGGTGTGAAAAAATTGCTTGCCTTTTTTCATATTGGCTCATGCTACTTAATTCACAACCCTCAAAAATTGTTTGTATGTCTGCTGACAATTGTTGTTGCATTTTTTTATCCATGCTTCACCTTTTTTTAAAAAAATAACTACCTATTTATATTATATCATGTTTTTTAAAAAAACACAAAACCCGAATAAAATAAACTTATTAAACAAAAAAGTTATTAAACACAAAAGTTATAAATTCTTCTTAATTTTGTTTTTGGCTTAAAATTTCAATTTTTTACAACTAAAATATGTGTTTCACTGTTTTTATTAAACTTTTCTAGTTTGTTAAATATTTTTAATTAAATTAATTTTATTAAATTTATCAGTCTACTATTTTTTTACTATTTTTATTGGGCTGCATCAACTTGAGTTGAAATAGCATTTTCAACAGTTGGGTTTGAAGCAATATGACGATTTATAATTGCAGCCACTTGTTGAATAGAACTTAATTTTTCATCAGTTATAACAGGTGTTTTTTCTTGTAAAGATGTTGCGTTTTCTTCTTTAGCAACCGGTGTTTCAACAACTTCTTCAGTTGATACCTTATCTTCTGCTCTTTCTAAAATAGTTGAATACAATGCTTCAATAGGTTCAGCCCACTCTTTTGACAAAACAGATTGACCTTGTGCATCAATAGTAAAAGGCATTGAGCCTGGCATTGAAACACCATTTATTCTTAATAATTGAGTTTCTTTTGGGAAGTAATCGCCCTCTTTCATACTTACAGCATTGAAGTGAGCTGTTGTTTTGCCTTGTGTTAAATCAACTATTGGCAACTCTCCATTACTTGGTTGAGGAGAAGAAATATTCCAAGACCAATTATCAAAAACATCTTTTTGTAAAGAATAATCGCCTGCTGCTACAGTTTGTTTTGCATATCCACTGTATTTGCTTATAAATTTGATGTAGAAAGGACTTGGTATTTGTAAAGATTGGTCATAAATTTCTCTTGAACGATCACCAACTTCCCTCAAGTATTCACTTACTTGTTGATTTTTTAAATCAGCATAATTTAGCAAGAAAGCTGTTCTGTGCAAAGCTGGCAAACCGTGTGCTTCATTGTTTAAACCTGCACTTTCTGTTGGACCTTGTTGTCTATCGTTAATTTCGTTAACAAAAATTTCGCCTTCTTTTGTAATAATCAAGTCTGCACCACAAAGACCAACCTTGCCACATAAAGCCATAAGAGTTCCCAACTTTTCACCTAGGTTGTAAATATCATCTAAAATGTTTTGTTCAAAGTTGTAGTTAAGTTGATTGCCAACACCGTTTGTGCTGGTAGATGTAAGTTGTGGGTCACCAACAACTTTTAATGTGCCTGGTTGCACACTTACAACAACATTGTCTTCATTTATACCCATTTCTCTTGCACGATGCAACAAACTGTAAATAGTTGCGCCACTGTATCTGCTTTCAGTTTCTGTTAAGTTGTTTTTTGTAGCCCCCAATATTTCAGTGCTAGGAACCAAGTTTCCTGCGCAAAGAGACAAATTGCTGTTGCAACCAGAAATGAATTTTGCAACTTTCATATAACTATCTCTAGGTTCAGCGCAAACTGCTTGGAATTCTTCCAAACCTTCAATAACTCTTGTGCTGTATCCACCACCTTTTTCTGAACAACCTTCGCCACAGTATTGAACAACAATTTTTCCGTCTTGTGCAGCATAAGTTTCATACAAATCTCTTGATTGTTCAGCAGTTAAAGATTTGCTGTGTCTAATAACCTTTGATGGAACAATATGTTTTTCAAGACCAGCAGCCCTTAAAATGTCACTTAGATTTGTTTTTTCTTCAAAGTAACTTCTAAAATTTTGTTCATTAGTAGCAACAATTCTTGAACCAGTGTGTTTTTCAACAGCTCTACCCCAAGCCCTATCTCCCATAGGAGCATATAAAAATAAAGCAATATTGTCTTTGCAAAGTCCTTGTGGCAAACAACCTACAACATCTGAAATAACATCTTCACTTCTTGTTGTAAAAGTATCATAAGGCAGTGTGTATTGTGGAATATTTGCAAAGAATTTTTGTCCATCTTTGCCACCAGCTATATAAGCTGTTGCACCTTCTTTTACAGCTTCACTTAAAATACCACCTCTTTGTGTAGCAATATCAGCCATAACTAAGTCAATGCCATTGTAAGCATAAGCTTTTGCAAGAGTTGAAAATAAATGTTTTCCTTCTTGTGTCAAATCGTTTAATGTTCTGTTTTTCATTTTAAATTTCTCCTTTTTGCAAAAACACATTTATCACTAAAGTCTGTTAATAAAAAAAACACCCGCCTATATCTATAGGCAGATGCTTCAAATAAACTTGATTGCGTAAAAAATCTACATATAGATATTATATGCTGGTGTTTAAAATATAAAAGTAATAAAAAAGATTTTTTACTAGTTTAGTTTCCAATTTTGTGTCTCTCCAATGCTGAAATAATAGCACCATGAAACTTATATGTCAATACTATATTTTACTTTTTTTAAAAATTTTTTTTACCTTAATTTCAATAAAAAAAACATTCATAAAAATTGAATGTTCTTTTTTTTGTATTTTAAAAAATTTATGTTTTGGCTCAAAATTTAAATTTTTAACAACTAAAATTGCGTTTTAACTTAAGCTTCCATAACTGGGCCCATATCTAAAACTTCGCCCAAAATTTGTTCATAAGCTTGCATCATATCTGCTTCAAACTCTTTGCCTTTTGCAAATTCATTTGTAATTGATGCAAAGAAACCATTTGCAATGCTACCAAATCTTGTTTTCTTTTTAGGGTCAGAAGCTGTGTTATAAAACAAGTTTACAAATACAGCACAAATTGTATTTCTTGCAACTTGGAAGAACAAACCTTTTTTATCGTCTGTGTTAAGCAAGCCATCTAAAATATAAACAATGTTATCACCAAAACTTACTTCTCTATTGTTTTGTTTAGTAGAAACAAATTCAACAATAACAGGGTCTTTTTTAAATTCTTTTTGTTTTGACTTAGGCATGCTAGCCAAAATATAATCAATAGCCTTTTCTTCATAAAAACTTGCGCAATCAACAAGAACTTGTTTTTTTGCTTTGTCGTTTTTAGTTTCCCAAGTTTTATATTCCTTTAAAAAATCACTCATAAAAAATATATCTCCTTTAGGCAGGCTAAAAGCCTTTTATCTACCTACATATATTTTACACCTTTAAGTGCATTTAAGCAAGAAAAATCTTTACTATGCAGTTTTTATAAAAAACACCCAATAATAAAAACGCACACACAACAAGCAACAATCAAAAACAAATAATAAATAATAAACAATAAATAGTAAATAAAACAAAAAAAGGCACTGGTTAAAACCAATACCTTTTTAATTATTTTAATAATAAAACTACTTTACAATGTTTTTAAACATAACTTTAATGTTAACAACTTTGTTTGCTTGTAAACTTAAATTTGAAATTTGTTTGTTTTCAAGTTCAACTTTTGTTGGATCAACGCCTTTAACCTTTTTAAGTCCGTCAGGTAAAAGCAAGTTAATAACAGTGTTCTTTGGTGATTTAACTTTAAGTTTTAATAAACCACGCTTTAAGTTAAACTCCATATCAAGTTTAATTTGATTATTTAAAACCAAGTTTGTAACAGTTCCTTTATTAAATTCTGCTGGCAAGTTTTTAAATATTGCAATATTGTTTTTGCTTGCGTTTGCAAACATATTTTGTAAGCAACCAGTTAGGGCAATATTTTTGTCAATTTCATAACTTGTCCAAGCTTCATATTCGCCAACACCCATACCAGAGTTATCGCCACTTGATAAAATAAGGTTATTTGTTGCAAAGTTTTTAATAAGTGATTTTACAGCTTCATAACTGCTTGCACTATCGCCCACTGTAGCAAGAGCCATAGCCATATCAGTTAAGTTAGAGCTATTAAACAAACCAAAGCAATTGTTGTATCTTGCTTTTACTGTGTTTGCAACAACTTCTTCATAATCTCTTCTGCTTTCAAAAGGTTTAAAACCAACATTGTATGGGAACAAATGTGGAATATATGGTGAAGAATTGTTTGTTTCAAAAGCGTTTGTGTTATATTCCTTAATAAGTCCATCTTTATCAATTTGAACATCAGGAATTTTGTCAACAAGCTTTTGCCACTTTTCAACTTCTTTGTCGTCTTTGCCCAAAACTAAGCAAAGTTGATGCAAGCAGTTAAAAACAAATTCGGCACAAACAAAATCGTTAACACAATTTGAAGCAATGCTAAAACTATCTTCAGTTTTTGTTGCAACATTGCTTGGAGTGTTAAAAGGTGAATAACCAAATGGAGATTCAAAAACCTTTGTAGATTTGTTTTCTTTTAAAAGGTCTTCATAGAAGAAACCAGTTTCTTCAATAAGTTCAAAACCTTTTTCGTTCATAAAATCTTTATCATCAGTTTGCAAGAAATATTGATAAATCATAGCACAAACATAACTTGCAACATTATAGTTCATAATTACACCCGGAACGCAACTTGCAGGCAAGCCACTTTCTGGTGCTTCAAGAGTAGGAATAAAAATTCCCTTGCAACCAAAAAGTCTAGTTGCGTTTTTCTTGTAATCGTCAAGATTTTCATAAAATCTATCAAAAATAGGCAAAATGCTTTTTGACATATTTGCTTTGTATGTCCAACCAAAAAATCTTTGAAGTTGCAAATAGTTTTCTAGTGAAGACCTATAACCTTTGTAGTCACCACCAAAAAGACCAGCAGGGCTAACCTTGTTGCCACAACTGCAAGCAAAAAGGTGTTTGCCAAATAAATACATCTTTTCAATTAAGCCATTTGCAATAACGCCCTTTTTAACATTAAGCAAATTTTCTTCAACAAAGTCAAGAGCTCCTTCACCACCCAAATTAATTTCAGTTGAAGATAAAAATTTGCTGTGTAAAGAAGTGTGTTCTTTAAGCATTTTGTCATAAGGAAGTTTCATAAGTGAAAGTTCTTCTTCAAGCTCTGGAACTTTTCTTTCTTTTTGTGCTCCAACAAACACTTTTGCCAAAATTAAAACTCTATCAGCGTTTTTAAGCGAGAATTTGTCCACTGTTTTGGTCAAAACACCTCCAAAGCATAAAACCTTAGCCACGCAGCCAAAGTCTGTACCGTCGTCATTTCGGCTTGTAAAAACGACAAAGTCTTTGTCAGTTTTAGTGTTACCTGTTAAATTGATATCAAAATTTTCAAAGTTTGCAGTTCTGTTATTTGTTTTATCGTGCATTAAAATTGTAAAGTCTGTTGTAATTTTTTTAGAACCGGTGCTTGTAATTTCATAACAAATTGTGTTGTTTACTCTTGAAACAAAAATGTTTCTGTCAAACCTAACACCCCTATCTTTGTAACAAACATTAACTTCACCACTTTCAAGATTAACTGCCCTTTCATATTCAGTAACATTATTTTCAATAGGAGTATTTAAAATAAAGTCACACACAGGCAATGGATAAGCACTTTCTGCTTTATAATTTTTTGCAATTAAAGCATTTGTTAAAACAGTTTCAGCTTCTTTAAAACTTAACATATCAAGGTTTTTCTTAATGTTTTTAACTTTGTCAGAAACATCTGGTAAAACACCTGTTTTGCCTTGCCACCATAAATCTGTGTGGTTAACAATAACAACTTCGCGTGAAACTGAACCTAAAACATTAACACCAACTGTTCCGTTACCTGTTGGCAAACCTTCTCTCCATCTAGCATCAAAACCAGATGCAGGGCTAACAAATTTTAAAACGTTTTTTGATTTTTTAAACATACCTAAAAGCCTCTCCCTTTTGTAAAGATTTATGTTAAATAAAAGTGCACTCAATTTTTAAAATAATAAAACCAAAAAAAATAATAAACCAAAGCAATAAAACTAAGTTTTATTTATTAAAAATAGTAGTTTAACTTAAAACAATTTTTTATGTTTATTTTGTGTTTTTTTTACTTTTTTTATAAAAATTAAGCAAACTTTTGCATTTTTATTACTCTTACAAAAAAAACTATAACAAAAAAGTTTTATAAAGTAAACCTAAAAACCTTTTAAAATTAAATTTATTTTTTTATAACTTGCACAAATATTTCAAATTTATAGAACATATGTTTGATAAATTTAAAATATGTGTTATAATCGTTTTGTATTAAAAAACTTAGTTTGGGTTAAAAACTTGGCACTGAGCGTAACCAAAACAAAAAAAAGCATTTAAAATAAATAAAGGAGAAAAGCAAATTTAAACAAATGAAACAATATATATCTTTGTCAATTTTATTTGATTTAATAACCGTGCCAAATACCCTAACAGCAAAAAGTTTAGCCCAGAAATATGAAATATCTGTAAGGTCTGTTTATAGATATTTAAACGAACTTGAAAGTGCTGGGGTTAGAACTTTTAGCAAAGTAGGTCGTAACGGAGGGATTGGCATAAAACCAAATATGATACTAGATACCCTTACCCTAACTGAAGAAGAAAAACAAGTTATAAAACAAAGTTTAATGATGTTTTATCAAGGCAAAACCCCATTGCAATATAAAATCTTAGCCGATAAATTACACCTATAAAAGTTGAACTTAATTTTTTAAAATAAAAACTAAATTTAACTTGGTTTAAAACTAAATGCAACTTGTTTAAAACCAATTTTAACCTGGTTTAAAACTAAATTTAATTTGATTTAAAACCAATTATAATCTGCTTAAATACTAACAATTATAAAAATATTGTTAACTTTTAAAATCTTTAATTTACCCCCAAATAAAAAGAGTAAAACAATTATTTATCTTACTCTTTTTTTCTTTTTATTTTTATGATTTTTTAATTAACAAAAAAGTCTTTTTATTAACACATATTTTGACCTTTTGTTTTAGAAATATTATTTACCCTTTTTAATTATTATTTAATTTAAAAGGTTATTCTTCAGCACCCTTTATTTCGTCAAAATTACCGGCTGAAACAGTAAACTCATTAAGCTCAATTTGTTCATATTCTCCACTGTCATCATCTTTTAATCTTTCAACAAAATAAGTTACCCTGTCGCCTTCTCTTAAAGTAAGCATATTATCAAGCAAAATATGTCTGCGATTTATTTGGTAAGTGTCTGTTCCACCACCAACTCTTTCAACAACAACTTTTACAATTTTGTCGCCTAATTTAATTCCAATTTCTTCGCCTTGCTTACCTTCAGTTACACCACTTACAACAGTGTCCTCATACAAGATGTTTGTGTTGTTTATTTCATCTCTAACATTTCTTGGGTTTTCAATTTTAATTGATATTCCAATTAAATATTTGTTAACACCAACAGCATTTTCCTCATTTGTTTTATCGTCTTTATAATTTAATTCATAAAAATGAATAATGTTTTCTACAGTGTTTTTAACAAAAGTGCTTGGCAATGCAAAGCCTACATTTTCATAAGTTGATAAATCACCATCTGTGTCAACCCTATCAGCTTTTTTTGCATTTACTATGCCAATTAACTCTCCGTTTTTGTCAAAAAGTCCACCACCGCTGTTACCACCGTTAACAGGTGTATCAACTCTGGTAACTCTAATGTTTCTTATTGCACCACCAATAGATAAGTTTATGTATTCACTATCACTGCTTACAATACCGTGTGTTGAAGCAACACCACTGCCCATTGGATTACCAATTGCAATTGCAAGTTCACCCAATTTTGTTGTATTGCTATCAGCAAAAGTTATTGGTTTTATTGAAGCATTTTTAAGTTTGTTAAAACTATCGCCAGTTACTTTTAAAACAGCCAAATCATAGTTTGCACTTCCACCAATGTAAGTTGCGTCAATAGCATTTTCACCAAAGTTAATAACACCTAAAATAGTTTCAGTTAAATCTTCTGTGCCATAAGTATAAAGTTTTATATTTTGGCTTTCATAATACTCTTGTGAAAAAGAATTATAACAACTTACAACGTGATAATTGGTTATAATATAAGCAAAATTTGAAGTTGTATTCATAGAATAAACAACACCAGCACCAGCGCTTAATTCACCATCATCATCCTTGCAATAAACGCTAACAACTTGATTTAAACATTTGTTTGTAACTGTTTCAATAGTATTAACTGTTGTTTCAATATTATTTGCAAAATAATCATTTAAAAACTGTGCATAGCCCGCTGCATCATCTGTATACATACCATAACTTACAGCCTTGTCAAAAAGGTCATTAACAGACAAATCTTCGCCATCGCTACCATTTGCACCGTTAACCCCATTGTAGCCATCTTCGCCTTTATCTCCCTTATCGCCCTTTAAACTTGCAAGCCACTCTTTTTCTGTGCCCCTAAAGCCATTTTCAACAGCAATTTCGTAAGCAGATTTTCCCTCAAATGAACAACCACCTGCCATTGTTATTGCAAAGCAAAAAAGTGCTATACAAGAAAATACAAAATAAAGAACTTTTTTCATCTTTTCACTTTCCTTTTTTTTCTTTTGTTTTTTTATTTTTGGTTTTTTATTTTTGGTTTTTTATTTTTGG
>JAZUAI010000012.1:0-19375 GCA_045637945.1 Clostridia bacterium | reverse complement strand
AAAAACAACAAAGCAATTAAGACTATAAACCATAATCAAATAAATTATTGCGAGTATTATAGTTTTCCAAAATTAATATTTGGAGATCCAAAAGGTGGAAAACTAATTATTTATTATTTAGAAGATAAAACAGAAAAATTTATAGAAGTATCTTTTTCAAAAAGATTAACAAAAAAAATTTTTATTGAAAATATCTTCATAAAATGAAAAATTAAAAGGATTTATTTATATGAAAATTTCAAGTACTGGTATTGTTGATGGAAAAATTTTAGATAAATATGGCAAAAAGGGTTCAGCCCAAAGATTTGGTATGCCAACTCTATCTTTACCAATAAAAATTGAAGAAGCTCCAAAAGGAACAAAAAGTTTTTCTATTATTTTTGATGACCCAGATTCAGTCCCTGTTTGTGGTTATATTTTTAATCATTGGTTAGTTGCAAACTTACATAAAACAGAATTAAAAGAAAACGAAAGTGAAACAAGTTATGATTTTGTTCAAGGCAAAAATCATTGGAACGACAATAGTTATGGCGGCCCTTGTCCACCAGATAGACCACACAATTATAGACTTAGAGTTTTTGCACTTTCTTCAGACCTAAATTTAAGAGGTGATTTTTCACTAGAACAACTAGAAACTGAAATGAAAGGTAAAGTTTTAGATACTGCTGAAACTTTTGGTTGGTATGATAATTAGTTCAAACACAAATGAAATTGCAAAAGCTTTAAATAAAAACCAAGTAGTTTGCTTTAAAACCGATACCATTTGGGGTTTATCTGCAAATCCAACAAATAAAGAAGCTATAAAAAATTTATACACATTTAAACAACGAAATGTAGACAAACCTTTTATCTTTTTAGTAAAAAAAGATGAAGATTTATCAAAACTAGTAGAAAGCATATCTCCTACTGAGCAAAAACTTATAAACACTTTTTGGCCTGGTCCACTAACAATTATTTTTAAAGCAAAAAATAATTTAGATATTCTTTCACATTATACACAAAAACAAACTATTGCTTTGAGAATGCCAAATGATTCTTTTTGCCAAGAGATTCTTACAAAAATAAATTATCCGTTACCTTCAACTTCTGTTAATATTGAAGGGCAACCTTTTTTAAATAGTTTTGAAGAAATTGCAAAAACTTTTAAAGATAATGATTTTGTAATTTATCAACTAGAAAATAACACCACAAAAGTTTCTTCAACAATTGTTTGCTGTGAAGGTGAAAAAGTTAATGTTTTACGTGAAGGTAGCATAACAAAAAATCAAATTGAAAATTGTTTAAAAAATTAACTTGGAAATAATTTATTTAATATATTAAAAAAAATATTAAAGGAAATATTTATTATGGAAATTAAAATAACTTTATCAAAAAATCTTAAACAAAAACCAGACGAAAGTTCATTAACTTTTGGAACAGTTTTTACTGACCATATGTTTACTATGGATTATACAAAACAAAATGGTTGGCACAATGCTCAAATATTACCTTATGGAAATATTGAACTTGACCCTGCAAGTATGATTTTGCATTATGGCCAAGAAGTTTTTGAAGGTATGAAAGCTTATAGAAGTGAAAACAATGAAATATTACTTTTCAGGCCAGAAAAAAACTTTGAAAGACTTAATATTTCTAACGACAGATTGTGCATACCACAACTTGATGAAGAGTTTTGCTTAAAAGCACTTACTACCCTACTTGAAATTGACAAAGATTGGGTTCCACATCAACCAGGAACATCTTTATATATTCGCCCATTTATTATTGCAACCGAAAGAGGTTTAGGCGTTCACCCTGCAAAAGAATATAAATTTTTAATTATTTGTTCACCTGTTGGATCTTATTATAAAGAAGGTTTAAACCCTGTTAAAATTTATGTAGAAAGCGAATATGTCCGTGCAGTAAAAGGTGGAACAGGCTTTATTAAAAGTGGTGGCAACTATGCAGCATCATTAAAAGGTCAAGAAAAAGCAGAAAAAGAAAACTACTCTCAAGTTTTATGGCTTGATGGTAGAGAAAGAAAATATATTGAAGAAGTTGGAGCAATGAATGTTTTCTTTAAAATAAATGGCAAAGTTATTACACCATCTCTTGAAGGAAGTATCTTGCCTGGCATTACAAGAAGATCTGTTATTGAACTTTTAAAAACTTGGGGTATTACAGTTGAAGAAAGAAAAATAACTATTGATGAACTTATTGATAGTTACAACAACAATCAACTTGAAGAAGCTTTTGGCACAGGAACAGCAGCCGTTATTAGCCCTATTGGTGAATTTAACTATAATGGCAAAATAATGGTTGTAAATAATAACAAAATTGGTGATTTATCACAAAAACTTTATGACCAATTAACAGGTATTCAATGGGGAAAAATTAAAGATACTTTTGGTTGGGTAAAAAAATTAAACAAATAATATAAAATTGATTTAACAAAAAAAGAGTAAGAAATTTTCTTACTCTTTTTTATTTTGATTTAAAGAAAAATATTATTCTTTACTTTCAACTTTTTTAGGTGTTGATTTTTTAGAAGTTGTTTTTTTGCTAGCAGTTTTTTTAGTTGCTGTTTTCTTTGTTGATGCTTTAGCGGCCTCTTTTGCTTTTTGTTTTGCAGCTGCTTTTTTTGCTGTTTCTTTTGCTTTTGCTTTAACTGCTTTTTGTGCTAAAACTTCTTTTGCTTTTTGTTTTGCCTTTTTCTTTTTAGCACTTGCTTTTTGAGCGGCCTTTTTTGTTTCTTCAGCTTTTTTTGCTGTTGCTTTTGCTCTAACAGCCTTTCTACTTGCCTTTGTTTTTGAAGTTAATCTTTTCTTTCTTGCTTTAGGTTTTGCAGGTTCTTCTGCTTTAACTTCTTTTTTAGTTTCAACTACAGTTTTTTCAGTTTTTGCAATTGGAGTTTTAACTTCTTTTACCTCAGTTTTTGGTTTCTCAACTGGTTTAGTTTCTACCTTTGGTTGAGCTTTTTCAATTTTTTCTGTTTTAGTTGCAACTGTTTTTGTAACTGACTCAGCTTTTTTATTTTCTACTAAATTTTCTTCTTTTTTAACAACTTTTTCTTTTGGTTGTTCAACAGGTTTCTCTGCTGGTTTTTGAGCTGGTTTTTTATGTTGAACTCTTCTTCTACGTCTTTTAATTGCAACTGTTGAGTGGAGGGTTAAATAAAAAGCAAGCAATACCAAAATTAAACATGCCAATGTAATTGCAACAACTGAAATTGTTGTTGAATTGTTTTTTGGAATTATCTCCCAAACAAGTGTTGTATAAGCACTTGTTGTATTTTCCCACTCATAATTTTCTGCGTCATTTAAAACTAAAAGAATTTCATATTTTCCAACTTCTTTTTCTGGATTATAGAAAATTGACCAAAGTTCATTTTCTTCAATATCAACAGAAATTTTCTTTCCGGTATAGATGTGAAGAGATTCAAATACAGGAAGATCAATTTTTGCTTTGTTAATTGTCCAGTTTATAAACAAATCTGCTGTAGTTCCGTCATGCCATTTATAGTTAACATTATCTTTTAATGCTATTCTAATTTGATAATTTCCTGCTTTAGTTTGTTTATTACCTGAAACAGTATATTTATCTGTTGACGCAAAGTTAATAGTTTGTTCTTCTGCGCTGTAAGTTGAAACCCTATTTGCACAATTTGGTTTTTCAACTAAAGCTTTATTGATTGTCCATTCAAGAATATTGTTATATGTAACTTCATTGTAATTTTCATCAAGCAATTTTATGTTTTTAACTCTTGCATAATAAGTGCCTGCGTTTGTATTCTTATTGCCCCAATATTCAATTTCAACAATATGAGCATCAACACCTGTTAAATAAACATCATGACTTTGACCATCATATGTAAATGCAACTGGATAATACCATGCCCATTTTGAAGTGTTTATTGTTGCTTTTTCAACTGAAAGAATAACTTTTGTTGAAACATAATTGTAATTGTCTGTAGCATCTACATAAATCGTTACTTCTTGACCATTACCATCTTTAACTGCTGTAAAGTAGTTGTTTGTATAAATTAATGTTTGTTCATTACCTGTTATAATTTCACCATTTTCATTTTTTAACACTGCACCTGTATTAACAAATTGTTTGCTTCCGTTATAAACAAAATTTGTTTTTACATTGGTAGTATCTATAATAGGGGTTGCTTTGTTAACAGTAATATAAAATGTTGCATTGATTGCTGAATAGTTTAAACTTGCAGGAGCATAGGCAGTAACTTTTTTACCATTGCCTTCTTTAACTGTTGTAAAATAGTTTCCTGAAAATTCTAAAGTTTGCTCTGTGTTATTTACTGAAATAAATTTTGCAACGTTTTGTTCTTGACCATTATAAACAAACTCTTTTTTAGAAATTGTTGCTTCGCCTGCTGCAGGTGTAATTGTAAAAACTTTCTTTAATGCTGATTCTTCAGGAAGTATATAGTTTTTTGATTCTTTTATTGTTAATGAAACTGTTGCAGTATATGTTCCTGCATTTTTAAATTCGTTAACATAGTTAAAAGATTTTTGAACGCCAAGTTCATCATAATAGTGACCAGAACCAATCAATGAAAAACCAAGATAAACTTTCCCGTTTTGAGGTGATTGATAATAAGGAGCAATATTTCTAATTTGGTCTTGACCATTATAAACATAACTTGATTTATTATCTAATGTTTCCCACTTTAAGTTAAGAGCTATTTTATTTATTACAACTTGAATTGTTTTTGAGTTTGAAACTTGATCAATATTATCTTTGTTTATTACTGCACAATAGTAAAAACCTGATTGATCACAGTCTTTAATTTTTAAAGTTTGAGCTGTTTGGCCCACTAAAGCTGTAAAAGAATTGTTTTGATCTGCAGCATAATACCATTGATATGAAAAATTTGTAACAGTTGGTGAGTTTGGTATTATTTTTAATTCATAATCAGAACCTGTATAGTTTTTTTCAAACTTATTAGAGCTGTTTAAATCTGTGTTTGTAGTTGTTTCGATATAATCAATAGTCAAATCATCAATAGCTGCCATAGCTAAAGATTGCGAAGTTTCAAAATAAACACTATCTGCTAAAGCATAAGAAAAATTTGTGCTTACTTGCATAAAAAAGACTGATGCAATAGCAACAAATAAAAAGCTTAAAATAAATTTAAAACTATTAACTTTTTTATTTTTCATAAACACCTTTTCCTTTGTTTTTATTTTTACCTAAAAAGACATCATTAAGAGAGTAAATTTCCAATGATGTCTTAGTGTTTTTTTTGTTTTAGCATATATTTTAAGATAAGTTTGTATTGCAAATTTTTGTTCTCATTGCAATATAATTTTCTTCAGTAATAGCACCACTATTTCTTAATCTTTCCAATCTTTCAAGATCTTCAATACCCTTTGGAGTAATATTTAGTGGAACACCATTTTGTCCTGGCAAAATTGAAGAAGCCCTAAGTTGTTCTTCAGCTTGAACTTGAGGATTGAATTGAGATTGAATACTTGGGCCTTGAGGAGGCTCTGTATTGTAAATTGGTTGTGGTTGATTTGGATTTTGTTGATATTGTGGTTGATAGCCTGGCATTGGAGGCATGTTTGCTTGCATTGTAGGTTGAGCATTGTATTGTTGTTGTGCATTTGGATCATAGTAAGCATTTGGGTCATATTGTGCGTTTGGATCATATCCTGCCCCACCATTAGCAAAAGCTTTTGCAGCTTTTGAAAAATTGATTACTGGCAACAAGAAAATAATAAAACTATAAACAGCCAAAACTGCACCGATAATAACAAAAATCATATCCATGCCAAAATCTTTTGCTATTGGTTCAATAACATTTTTTACATCTTCTAAAACAAATTGGCAAACAACAAAAGCAAGGAAGTAAAAGAAAACCATAAATTTAATAAACATCATAAATCCACATGTTTTTTTACATCTTGCAAATTTTTCATCATCTTTTTTTGCTAAGGTAATTTCTTTAATACCCCAAAAAATCATATAACCACAAAAAACTGCTAAAACTGCTGCAAAAATTTTTGTAAGAAGCTCTGCTTCTACTCCAGCAGCAAATTTGGATATAAGTTCTACTGGAAATGTTACAAAAACAGTTTCTATTGCTGTTATAATTTTATTTAAAATTTCAACTGAACTTGTAATATCTGAAATTGCTTGCACACCAAAAGAAGCTGCGGCAATACAAGCAGCAACTACAAATAAAATTAAATATAAAATCAATGTTAAAATTCCTGAAGTTTTAACTGCACCTTTTTTCATTGGGGCACTCCTTAAACTAATAATTATTTTTAATTATATATATGGTATAATTTAAAGTCAAACAAAATTGGCTTATTGAAATTTAAAAAAATAATATAAAGTTTGCTTTTTTATTTTTCTACAATTCACAAAATAAGCACAATGCACAAAAAAAAGTAAAAGCATAATATAAAATTATTATTTGCATTTTTTACAACAAAAAAAACATTGACTTAATATTGTTTTTGTTTTATACTTATTGTCAGTTATTAAAAAAGACCCGTATGTAAAAACGTGCTTTAAAATTTTGCAGGAGGATTTAAAATGAACAAAGATATCCAACCAAATTACCATGAAGTTCAAGTTGAATGTGCTTGTGGCGAAAAATTCACAACAAAAACAACTAAAGCTGGCGAAACTATTAAAATTGATATCTGCAACAAATGCCACCCATTCTTTACAGGCAAACAAAAAATTGTTGATGCTAGTGGTAAAGTTGAAAAATTTCAAAAAAAATACAGCTTGTAATAATTGTAAAAAAACAAAACAGTTTAAACAAAAGTTTAAGCTGTTTTTTTTATACTTTTCGCTATTTTAAACACTTTTAGAAATTTTACTTTTAAAAATTACTTAACAAAACAATCTTTGTTTTTTGTTATTTTATTTGGCAATTTTTCAATATCTCCCGCCCCCAAAAACAGCAAAACACAATTAGATAAGTTTTCTTTTTTTATTGTTTTTATAAAGTCTTTTTTACTATATACACCTTTTATTAAAAAGTTTGGTGAGCTTTTTAAAATTCTGTCTTTTAAATAATCTGCACTACCAAGATATTCAAACCTTTCACGAGCAGAGTATGTTTTTAACAAATATAAACAATCTAAACCATCAAAACACTTGCTGAAATTTTCTATTAATGTTTTTGTTCTAGAATAAGTGTGTGGTTGAAAGATGCAAACAACCTTCTTTTTAAAAACCTCTTTACAAGTTTTTATTGTATTTAAAATTTCTGTTGGATGATGTGCATAATCGTGCAATATCATACAACTTTTATAAAGCCCTACAACTTCAAAACGCCTATGAACATTTGTGAAAGTTTTTAAACCTAAATAAATGGCATTATAGTCAATTCCAAAATGTAAGCAAACCGAAATTGCCGCTAAGGCATTTTCAATATTATGTTTGCCATAAACATTAAGTTTAAAGTTTCCTACATAATTTTTACCTTGGTAACAATCAAAAGAATATTTACTATCACTACCCTTTTTTATGTTTCTAACATAAAGCGAATTAGAATTTGAAAATCCATACGTTTTTAAACCTTCTTCTTTTTTTAACAAACCTTTATACTTTGAATTTATAAAACAAACATTTTTTGTTTGATTTGCAAATTTGTTAAAAGATTTTATTTCGTTTTCATAATTTTTAAAATAATCAAGGTGTTCAACTTCAATGTTATTGATAACAGAAACTGTTGGTTTTAAAGTTAAAAAACTATCTCTAAATTCACAAGCTTCTGTTATAAAATAATCATTATCCCCTAAAGAAACATTCCCATTTATATAGTCAAAGTCTCCACCAATATGCACAGTAGGTTTTAAACCGCAAATCATAAAAATATAAGATAACATTGCTGTAGTAGTTGTTTTACCATGAGTGCCTGATATCGCAATAACATTTTTAAATTGCTTAGAAATTAAATACAAAAGCTCAGAACGCTCAATAACAGGTATGTTTTGTTCAATCGCCTTTTTAATCTCAGGGTTTTCGCCCGAAATTGCCCCTGAGAAAACAATTAGGTCACACCCCTTAATATTTGCTGCTCTGTGCTTACAAAACACTTTTATGCCTTGTTTTTTAAGTTTTTTTGTAAGTTTACTCTTTGTTAAATCACTGCCCTTTATTTTTTTGTTTTGTTTCTTTAAAAGCAAGGCTAAAGCGCTCATACTTATTCCACCAATGCCAACAAAAAAAATATTGTTATAATTTTTTAAATTTAGTTTCATAATAACTTTATATGAAATTTAATAGATAAAAGTTTATTTGTTTATTTATTTGCCTTTTTTTTTACTATAATATAAAATTTAGTTGTAAGCCAGATAAACAATATGTGGCAATTAAAATAAGGGACGGTATAAAACTTTGAATATTTCAGATGTAAGAGTAAGACCAATTAAAAAAGATGATGGAAAATTAAAAGCAGTTGCTTCTATCACAATCGATGAATGCTTTGTTGTTCACGATATCAAAGTTATTGAAGGCAATCAAGATTATTTTATTTCAATGCCTAGCAGAAAAACTTTAGATGGCGAATATAAAGATATTGTTCATCCACTTAACACAGAAACAAGAGAACAAATTAAAGCAGCTATTCTTGCTGAATTTGAAAAAAAGAAAAACGAAACTGAAGAAAATAACTAATTTATTTTAATTTGTTTTTAAATAAATATTTTTTAGCCTAAAGAGTAATGACTTCATTATTTAAGTTTTTTTATGGCTAAAGTTAAAAAAGTCTTAGTTTTAAGACTTTTTTTTATTTATACTCCACTTTTTTAATTAATAAAAAAACCAAGAAAGATCTTTTACTTTCTTGGTTTTTATTTTTTTAATATATTTTAGTTAAAGTAAGGTAAATCGCTGCTTGGGAATCTTACATTAACACCTTCCAATGTTGGGTAGTGTTCTGAAGAAGTATCCAAATTCCAAACTGTTAAGTTTGAACCAATTGCTTTTGCAAATGATGAGAAGCTATCATTACCTCTTAATTTTGAAGCACTAAGTTGTGTTCCGTATGAAGGTTTGTTTCCTGCAGTTTGGTAAATGCAGTTTTTAACTGTTCCGTGAACATATCCTTCCATATTAGCACTTACACCATATCTTACGCCTGGGCCGCTAAATGAAACTACTGTGTAGCAACCTTGAACAATTGTATCTTCATTTAATACTAATACTGCAATACCACCCATTGCACTTACATCCATGTTAATTACTGAAGAAAGATCTTTGTAAGTTCCTGAGAATTTTGCACTTTGAAGTGAAGCAAATGTGTAGCAATCTTTTACAAATCCGCTAGCAATAACAGAAGCAATACCACCAACCATATAACCTTCAATTGTTACTCCACCATTTGATTTTGTTGATTCTCCACAGAAGCTCTTTTCAATTTTACCACGTGCAATACCAGCAATACCGCCAGCATAATAACCTTTAATAGATTTCATATAGCTTGCGCTTTGGAAGATTGAAGGTGTTGCTGTTGAAGTTCTTGCATCATAACCTACAATTCCACCAACTGTGCTGCAGTTGTCAATATTTAAAAGATATTTTCCGTTTTGGTTATCAGCACCAACACTTGCAACAATTGATGTTGAAATACTGCTATCTTTATCTACAACGCTGTTTGTAATTTTTCCTGTATTATAACCTGTTACACCACCAACAAATACATTGTGTGAACCTTTAATATCAAAGTTTGAAGCTTTTACATAAGCTCTAACAATGTTGTTGCTGTTGTATCCAGCAATACCACCAACATACATATAATATTTTGAACCTGTTTGAGCTAAAACATTAATGTTTGCATAAACATTGCTGATGTTACCTTTTGCTGTGTCATATTGGTTCATACCAACAATACCACCAATAAAGATGTTGTAATTTCCACTGTATAAGTTGTTAATTGTTACTTCATCTTGTTCTCTATCAAATTGAACATCTTGAGCTGTTGAATATTCAATTGTTCCTGCGTTTGCACCAGCAATACCACCTGCAAAGTTAGCAACTAAATTGATATCATATGCATAGTTATAAATTTCTGTTGTTGCTGTGATTGCTCCCAAGTTAATACCTGTTAAACCACCAGCATATACAAAGTAAGCATGTGTTGTATCTACAAATTTTGCTGTAACGTTTTTAATGCCATGACCTGAGTAATCTTCTGCAAGACCAACCATTGTTCCAAAAGATTCACCACTTACATTAACATTAACATTTGTAATTGTTACATTGTAAATGCTTGCACCTTTGCTTGTTCCTGCTAAAACACCAACGTTTTTAGCTTTAATATTTGTTGTTTTTGCTTCAATTGTTACATTGTCAATAACTAAACCACTAATAACTGCGTTTGCACCTAATGATTTAACCATACCAACGTCAGCGCCATCAGTTTCTGTTCTAAGTGTTAAACCTGTAATTTTGCAAGGTCTTTCAACTGTTTGACCGTTTACAGTTTCTGTAACTGTTCCATTAATAATTTGACCATCAAATATTTCTGGAATAGCGTGATCTGAATCACTATCACCCCATACAAATCCGCAATCTTTTGGATCTAAACTAATATCGCTTGCAATTTTGTATGTTTCTTCTGTTACTCTACCAGCCATAACATCATAAAGTTGTTGAGCTGTTGTAATATCTGTACCTGTAATAATTGTTGAAACGTCAATTACATATACTGAACCAACTGATGAGAAAACGTTAAGAATTGGATATTTGCTATCATTAGGGATTTCCCAAACTGAGTTAAAATCCCAAGTTCTATTTTTTCCACCGTTAGAAGCAATTGTTGTAATAAATTCGTTTTTATTAATAAATTCTTCTTTTGTTAAATAACCGTTTGCTTGTGAAGTATAAGCATCACCTGTGTTATCTGTTGGAACTGATGAAGCAATTTCTCCACCAAAGTAGCAACCTGTAACCATGTTCTTTGCTGTTGCACTTGCATTTTTGTTTTCGTATGTTATTCCACCAATTCTTTCTGTTTTTGTTCTTGTATCAGTTTGAGTTAAGTAGAAATAACTATCATATATATCTGCTGAACCATATTGTGAACCATCGTTGTGACCAACAATTCCGCCAAATACTGATTCGCCATTTTTTACAATACCTCTAAAGTATGTTTCAGAAATTGTTGCGCTATTGTTTTCACCAACAATACCACCACCAATTTGTTTTGTTCCTGCGCTTTCAATTGTTCCTTCAAAACCGCATCTGTCAATTTTTGCTTCTTTTGTTGCATAAAGTGTTCTACCAGCAATACCACCAACAAAAGCTGTTTCGCCAGAATTTGAGTTAACAATTGTTCCTGTTGCTTCACTAGTTTGAATTAAACCTTTTGAAGTTCCAGCATAAGCACCAACATATTTTCTTGCAACGTTAATGTTTACATTTGTTAAGAATAAGTTTTTAATTACACCTTTTTCTTCTAAGATTGAAACAAAACCTGCATCAGTTACTGATGTTGAATCTGTAATTTGCATATTACTAATAGTAAAGTAGTTACCATCAAAAGTTCCACTATAACTACCAATTGGATTCCAAGGTTGTGTTAATTCAATGTCGTTACCAAGTTTGTAACTATCGCTTGTTGTGTATTCTTCATCATTACCAATTTTGTGCAAATCTTCTTCAGTTTTAAGCACATATGGATATTCTGCTGAACCATCACAAACTAAAACGTCAATTACTAATTTTGAATAGCTTGGATTGTTTGTATTAATAACAATTTTACTTTTACCACCATTTTGTGCGGTATAATAATTAGCATCTTCATTAAAAGTAAGAACATTTAAACTTGCGTCTTCATTTTCTTCTTGTTCAATGCTATATGTAAGTGTGGTGTGTTCGCTTCTGTGTTTAAAGTCAAGCAAACCATTTTCACCTTCAGTTTGGATATTATCACCCACTTCAACAACTAAGTATGAACTTTTAATATAAATTACTTCGTTGTCAGTTGAAAAATAATAGATTGTTAAGCCTAAGCTGACTACTGCAATAGCAATAACCAAAAACATTAAAAATCTTTTCATATTTCCCTCCAAATTTATTTACTGTATTATACAAAACAAATGCTTAAATGTCAATAAAAGTGCATTTTTATGGGCATATTAACCAAAAAAACAAAACCCCTATTAGTATGCACTAAATAAGGGTTTTTGCTATTTTTTTATTAATTATTCTTCTTTTAAAAAATCTTTTGGCAAAGCAATAAAAACACTGTCATCTGGAAAGAACAACGGTCCACCGTTTGCTTTTTCTCTTTTCTTTGTTAATAAATTGTGTTTTTCAATCGCCTTTAAATACATTTCAACAACATAATCAGCAGTGTCTGCCTCATCAAAATCTTTACCGTCAATTAAACTGTTTATGTTTTTTGAAAATTTAAAAATGAAGTTATACCTCAAATTATTGTTAAGACCAATCAACTTTTTTGCACCAGATTTAAAATCATATTTGCAATATAAGTTTAAATCTTTTGCTATAAAATCAACATATTCATTAAAAACTTTTCTTGAAATAGAATTGCTTTCAAAATAATTTTTATTATTTTGATAATGCTTTAGTAGGTTTATGTTGATAAGTGGAACACCCATCTTTTTTGCAATAAAAGAAAGTTTGCGTTTTAGCAAATTTACCTTTTTTATATTATAGCCACAATAAAATAAAGCTGCTGGTTTTGTATAATTTGCATTTAAAACAACAACGTTATTATTAATATATAAAGGATTTTTCAGATTTCTATCAATTATTTGATTTGGAGTCTTTATTTTAACAGCACTACCTTTAACACAAGCCTTAATATCACCAAACACTTCTGTTTGCATATTGCTAACTTCTGTTTCTTTCGTTTTTAAACTACATGAAGTTGAAGTGTCACTTGCCATAACAAAACTTTTTTCACTTAAAGAATAAACTATGCCAAAAGGAAACGACGTTTCAACTTCGCTTTCAATAGAGTTTAAATTTGAAACAATATTTTTGTTACTAATAAGCGTAGAAAAATAAACACAAGACTTTTCGTTAAAAGCATCTTTTATGTTTTTATCTAAATTTTTTAAATCATATGGCAATCTTTTAACACAAAGTTTAAAGTTTTGTTGATCAAAATTTTCAACTTTTGTTATTTCGTTGTTCCAAACAACAGCAGCATATTTATTTACCTTTTTTTCAATGTCTAAAACATTGTTTACCAAAGACAAAATTTCTTTATTGTTTTTTGTTTGCAAGCTTTTGTTAAAAAAACCAGTCTCTGTTATTTTGTCAACAGTCTCTTTAGCCTTTTTATATAAAGACTTTAATTCTTCTTTATCTTTATTACCAAAAACTTCTAGGTTTGAAAGTTCATCTATTTCAAAACATACATCTTGACACAAATCTCTAACAGCACCTGTGTTTTGCAAAAATTTTTCGTTAATCATTTGTTTTTTTATCCTTTTAAAGCCAATAAAAATTAAGCCAAAAAATCAAGATAGAAAATTATAACAAACAAATTTTAATTAAAAAAATATTTTAAACTAACTTTAAACAATCAAAATAGATTTTGTTTAACTTTAACAAATTTTTTAAAATATGCTTATTTTAGTTGCTTTTTTTAACAAAATTTGCATAAAAAGCATAAAAATCTTTTAAATCTTTTTGATTTAATTTTTTATATTTAGTAAAATTATGAGGTATAGCATTTTTAAAAGGAACTTAATTTTATGGAAAATAATGTAGACCCAGCAGTTATTAACGAAATTGATACTCTTGTTAATAACGGACAAAAAGCACTTGAAGAATTTAGAAAACTTGATCAACAACAAGTTGACTACATTGTTGCAAAATGCAGTGTTGCTGCTATTGACAACCATGGCTTTTTAGCACAAGCAGCTATTGATGAAACAAAAAGAGGTGTTTTTGAAGACAAAGCAACAAAAAACCTTTATTCAAGTGAATATGTAGTAAACAATATGAGACACTTAAAAACAGTTGGTGTTATTAAAGATGATCCTGTTACAGGAATTGTTGAAGTTGCAGATCCTGTTGGTGTTATTTGTGGTATTACCCCAGTAACAAATCCAACATCAACAGTAATTTTTAAAGCACTTATCAGTTTAAAAACAAGAAACCCAATTGTTTTTGCTTTTCACCCATCAGCACAAGAATGCTCAAAAAGAGCTGCTCAAGTTTTGTTAGAAGCAGCAGTTAATGCAGGTGCTCCAGAAAATTGTATTCAATGGATTGAACACCCATCAATGGATGCAACAAGCACACTTATGAATCACCCAGGCATAGCAACTATTTTGGCAACTGGCGGAAACGCAATGGTTAAAGCAGCATACTCATGTGGCAAACCAGCACTTGGCGTTGGCGCAGGCAACGTTCCTGCTTATATTGAAAAAACAGCAGATATTAAACAAGCAGTAAATGATATTGTTATGTCAAAAGCTTTTGATAATGGTATGATTTGTGCTTCAGAACAAGCAGTTATTGTTGATAAAGAAATTTATGACGAAGTTGTAAAAGAATTTAAAAAATATGGTGTTTATTTTGCAAACAAAGAAGAAAAAGATTTGCTTGAACGTTTTATGTTTGGTATTGATGAAGCAAGAAGCAATTTGAATATGGCAAAACTTAACCCAGACATTGTTGGTCAACCAGCATGTAAAATAGCAAAAGAAGCAGGATTTGAAGTTCCTGAAAACACACCAATTATTTGCGCAACCTGCAAAGAAGTTGGCGTAAACGAACCTTTAACAAGAGAAAAACTTTCTCCTGTATTAGCAATTTTAAAAGCTGAAGATTTGGAAGATGGTTACAACAAATCTTGCCAAATGGTAGAATTCTTTGGTCTTGGACACAGTGCAGCAATTCACTCAAACAACAAAGAAGTTGTTGATGAGTTTGGCGTAAGAGTAAAAGCAATGAGAGTTATTTGGAACTCTCCTTCAACTTTTGGTGGCATAGGCAATGTATATAACTCCTTCTTACCATCACTAACCCTTGGTTGTGGAACATATGGTAAAAACTCAGTTGGTGGAAACATCAGTGCAGTTAATCTATTAAATATTAAAAAGATTGGAAAAAGGAGAAACAATATGCAATGGTTTAAAGTGCCTCAAAAAATTTATTTTGAAAGAAACTCAATACAATATTTGCAAGATATGAAAAATGTAAACCGTGTGTTTATTGTTACAGACAGAACCATGGTTGACCTAGGTTTTGTAAACAAAATTACAGACCAATTAAATTTAAGAAGAAATCAAGTTCAATTTTCAATTTTCTGTGATGTTGAACCAGACCCAGATATCAAAACAGTTAAAAGAGGCTTAGATATTATGAAAGCCTTTGCACCAGATACAATTATCGCCCTTGGTGGTGGAAGTGCTATGGACTGTGCTAAAGGTATGTGGTTGTTCTATGAACACGAAGAAGTTAACTTTGATGATATTAAACAAAAATTTATGGATATTAGAAAAAGAGCATTTAAATATCCAGAACTTGGAAAGAAAGCTCATTTAGTTTGCATTCCAACAACATCAGGAACAGGAAGTGAAGTTACACCTTTTGCTGTTATTTCTGATAAAGAAAACAACAAAAAATATCCACTTGCTGACTACGCTCTAACCCCATCAATAGCAATTATTGATTCAGAATTTACAACAAACCTACCTGCTTCTGTAACAGCTGATACAGGTATGGACGTATTAACTCACGCACTTGAAGCTTATGTTTCAACTCTTGCAAGCGATTATACTGATGGTCTTGCTCTTCAAGCAATTCAAATGGTATTTAAATATCTTCCAAGAGCTGTTAAAGATGGTAAAAACGATTTAGAAGCAAGAGAAAAAATGCACAATGCTTCAACAATTGCAGGTATGGCTTTTGCAAACGCATTCCTTGGTATGAACCACTCACTTGCTCATAAAATTGGTGGTGTTTTCCATACTCCTCACGGAAGAGCAAATGCAATTTTATTACCACACGTTATTAAATATAACGGAACAGTTCCTCAAAAACTTTCAACATGGCCAAAATATAATTATTACTGTGCAGATGAAAAATATGCAACAGTTGCAAGACTTTTAGGCTTAAAAGCTGACACAACTAAAGAAGGTGTTGAAAGCCTAGCTAAAGCAGTTAAAAAACTTGGTAAAGAAGTTGGTATTAAAATGAACTTCTGCGACCAAAACATTGCTGAAGAAGATTGGAACAACAACTTAAAAGACATTGCTTTTATGGCTTACGAAGACCAATGCTCTCCTGCTAACCCAAGAGTTCCAATGGTTGACGATATGATTCAAATTTTAAAAGATGCTTATAAAGGCAACTAATAAAAACTACAACAAAAAAAGAGTATTCTTAAAATACTCTTTTTTTTATTCTCTATAGTTTTATCAAAAAACTTTTTGATAAAAAACGTATTTATATATATTATATTATCCTATTATATACTCTCTTTTTTCTTTACCCAATAAAAGTCTTAACTCATTGTGATAGCTAATAAAATCAGATTTTCTTTTTTCAATATCATCAAATTGAGCACCCAGACTAACCTGAACAAAATCTTGTGACAATTCACTTAATTTTGTTTGTAAAAAACAAATTCGTGATAATTTTGAAAAATCTTCTTTCTTTCTTTCAAATTTTTCAATTTTATTATCTTTTAAATAATAATCATATTTTCTAAAATCAAAATCATTTTCTTTTATAAAAACAAAACTATCGTTTATTTTGTTTGAACACACTTCTACAATTTTATTTTCTTTATTTACCTTTATATACATTTTTACTCCTTCGCAATATAAATTATTTGAAAAGTTAAATGCTTTCCCACTGTAATATTTGTTGACCATGTATTTATGCTTAAAGATCCATTGGTATGCATATACACAAGCGAAGCATTTCCATTACCTTCTGCCGAAAAGTCAGCAATATTCATCTCTGCCGGACGATATTGTTGTGGCAAAACACAAATTTCTACACCAGCATAAGTTCCTATATAATTTGTTAAAACGACATCGTTAACATTTAAAACACATATCCTGCCAAACTTTTCAACTGATATGTATCCATCTTTACAATTTGATAAGTTAGAGGTTGTATATCTTGAATATGCAAATCCAAGTTTAGATTTCCAGCTTGAAACATTTTCCAAACTTAAATTTTGAGCATCTAAATCAGCTTTGTTCGCAGATTCAAAATTTTCCATTGATGCAGAATATAGTGTCCCATCTTGCAACTTTAATTCTAAACATTTGCTTTTTTCATTATATTTAAAATCTGTTGCAATTGTTAGTTTTGCATCCAATAATAAAAATGAAATATCGCTTTCTATATTATTAACAACAAAACATTCCATTTTTGTAGCTAAGTTAGAAAGTTCAAAAGATAAAGAGTTGTTACCATCGTCATCAACTTCTTTTGAATAATAATCATAATTTTCTTCATCATAGAAAATCTTAACACCTATAAATAGCCCTTCGCTGCTTTTTTCTGAAATATTAAATTTTAAATTTAAAGTTTTACCTAAAAGCGGCTGTATGGCTTCCAAATTTAGCGTCTGTTTAAAAAAACTATTACTTCCAAGAATTAATTTGCCTCCAACAAAATAACTGCCCTTGCCACCTAAAAACCAGTTATTTATGGTTTCAAAATTATCTTCGTCATTTAAATTTTCATACATTAAAGAGCCTTGTTGGTTTACAAACAAATCTCCGTTTACCAAAAAATTTATTAAGTTTGAATTTATATTTGAGTTTTCTTTTAAATAACTTAATTCATATAAAATTTCATTTATTTTATGCTCTAAATAATCTATCTTTTCCATTTTTTCCTCCTTAAATATTGTAAGAAGCAAAAAGCTGTTTTTCAATGTTTAGTGCCAGTTTTTAAAAACAAAAAAACACAAGAGAAAAACTCTTGTGTTTAATTTTTTTAGTTTTTAGTTTAAATTATTGGTATTATCATTATTATTTAAACCACTTTGATGACCAGTTTTTTGATAAGAAGAATTTAGCTGCTGCAATTCATCTTCTGAATCTAGTTCATGAAAATCATCACTTTCCATATCCTCATTAACTCTTCCAATAACAACTTGGTGAGATCCAGACTTATTACTTCTTACAGTTTTAACTGTAGGATTTAAGCCGTTGTGATTTTTTACTTTTTTTGTTTTCTTTACAAAAGTTGCTACAGAACCCAAATCTTTCGGTAAAGATAAACAACATGAAAATAACGATGCAAAGAAATATAGCCCAATAGCAAAAAATAAAGACATAAAAGCAAAAAGATCATTATATAAATTTTCTTTCAAACTAAAATCCGTTCCAAGAAAAACCAATACTACAACAGGAATAAAAATAAATGGAATTGCAATGTATATCATATTTGTAATGCTAAAATATATAGACAACAAAAATAATACACCAATAAATATTAAAAATGGTCCTAAAATATAGCAACGAGATATAGAAAAAGTTGTTCTTACATATTCACCTGAACTATTAACATAAATTTCAAAAGTATCTTCGGTAACAAATGAAATATTTTGCACAACTTGTTCTTTTTGATATTCAACACCATCTAAAGTGTATGCAAACTTAATCCAGCAAGCTCTATGTTCAGTAACAGTTCTATCTCCATCAGAATCATACGAAACTTCATAAGTAGTTCTATCTTCTTGATCCAGTATAGTTGCATTTACAGTTATACAATTTGGATTTTCTTTAACAAAATCTGTTGGAATTGTCAAAACAAAAATACCAATACCAATTAAAATTGCTGCAACTAAAACCCTAAGTAATTTTTCGCCCCAGCTCAATGGTTTAATCATAGTAAAAAGGCCACTTTCTCTCTCATCTTCTGGAGGCTCTGCAACACCTTCAATATTTTGTTTATAAAATAGACCTCTATCACCATCTTTATTTTTATCTTTAGCATTGCTTGTAATATTTATTACAACTATAACAATAACCATAACTGTAGGCATAATGTTCCAGATAGATACAACGCCTCTAACAATTTGAAAGGCAGATAAAAAAATTGGTATTATTGCTAAAATAAAAGCCCATACAATTATTGAAATATTTGCTTTTCTTTCATATTTCTTCTTATCATCAATAGAGTGAAATTGTAAAACCATATTAGTTTCCTTTTTAGTTATTCACAATTGCTTAAAAATTGTTGATAACTTTTATAAAAACATTCTAACAAAGTTTTAAAACAATTCAAAATAATTATGCTAATTAGTTTTTTATTTTTTTTAATTGTTTTTATAATTCTCTTTATATATTATTATTCGCACAAAAAAAAGACTAAAGGTGTAAAACCTTTATTCTTTTTTAATTTTTCAAAACTTTTTTAAACCATTTTTATCAAATATATAAAG
>JAZUAI010000011.1:0-9393 GCA_045637945.1 Clostridia bacterium | reverse complement strand
TATTAAGTTATAAATTATTTTTGTTTTAAATTTTATTGGAACAAAGAATATCAATAGTAAAAACAAAAAAAGTATGAAAAACAATATCATACTTTTATTATTTGTTATTTTTTTAAAAAAATGTAAAAATCACACTCTCCCTAAATAATATTTTTTGTTTTTTATTATATTATTTGCATAGTTTTTTGTCACATTAAAGGGTATTTTACCATCAAGAGAAATACCATTACTACTAATATTTTTATCTTTTAACCAATTAAAAACTATTGTTTCGCCAGCATTATAAGCGCATAAAGTTGTATTTTCATCAATAAATTTATTTTTAAGATATCTTAAATAAAAACAACCATATTTAATATTTTTTTCAGGATCATATAAATTTTCAATAAAAAATTCTTCGTTTAATAAATCACAAATATATTCTGCTGTTGAAGGAATTATCTGCATCAAGCCTATTGCACCAGCGTTAGAAGTAGCATTTTTATTAAAACTACTTTCACTATTTATTACACTTGCAACTAAAGATGACGATAAGCCATACTCAGAAGAATATTTTACAATTTCATCTTTATACTTAATTGGATATTTTATATTATAAAAGCAATATATAAAAATTATTATTAAACAAATTGAAATAAAAAAAGATATGAAATAAAAAGTTCTTTTAGCTTTCATATCTTTATTTTATGTTTTTTCAAATATAATTATAATTTTAATTAGCAATCATACCAAGTTTTTCCTGAATTAACATCAACAGACAATGGAACACTTAATTTTACAACATTTTCCATGTTATCTCTTAAAATTTTTGCTACAGTGGTAATTTCATCTAAAGGAGCATCAATAATAAGTTCATCGTGAACTTGTAATATTAGTTTGCTTTTTAAATTATTTTCTTTTAATGCTTTATAAACATTTATCATTGCAAGTTTAATAATATCACTTGCGCTACCTTGCAAAGGCATATTCATAGCAACTCTTTCACCAAACATACGAGTTCTAGGAACAAAAATTTCATTTATCTTTCTTCTACGATTAAATATAGAATATGCATATCCTGTTGACTTTGCTGTATCAATGTTATTTTGCATAAAAGCCTTAATACTTGGATATTTAGTAAAGTATCTTTCAATATAAGCTTTTGCTTCATAAATCTTTGCATTTATGTTTTGAGCTAAACCATATTCAGATATTCCATAAATAATACCAAAGTTAACAGCCTTTGCTGTTCTTCTCATTTGAGGTGTAACATTTTGAATATCAACATCAAAAACTTCGCTAGCAGTTAAGGCATGAATATCAATATTATTATTAAAAGCATTGATAAGTGTTTCGTCCTTTGACATATGAGCAAGTAATCTTAACTCTATTTGAGAGTAATCAGCACTAACAAGTGCGCCATCATTATGTCTTGTTATAAATAACTTTCTTAAACTCTTTCCTTCATCATCTCTTACTGGTATATTTTGTAAATTTGGTTCACTTGAAGATAATCTACCTGTTGAAGTAAGTGTTTGATTAAATATAGTATGAATCAGTTCATCTGCTTGAGAATTAAGAATATTTATATATGGCTCTATATATGTTGTTAATATCTTTTGAATCTTTCTATATCTAATAATAGCTGGAATAATTGGATGAAGGTCATACATAGTTTCTAGATATTCCATACTTGTTGAATTTTTTTTATTGTTATAACAAACAAGACCTAACTTTTCAAAAAGAACAACACTTAATTGCTTAGGTGAATTTATATTAAAATCTTCTCCTGCAAGTCTTTTAATTGTGTTTGCCATTTCTTCAACTTCAGCCTTATATCTGTCTGACAAATCATTTAATGTATCAGTATCTATTTTAAAGCCTGTGTTTTCAGTTTCATACAAAACATCAATTAATGGAAACTCTATATTATTATATAGCTCTATTAGATTATTCTTAGTTAAATCTGTTATGAGATTATCTTTTAAATAAAATAAATTAACGGCTGAATATTCTTCATTTAAAGCGTAAGCTGATATTAAGTTTTTTATATTTGCATCTCTTTCGCCTGCTGACAACAAATAATAAGCTAATATGCAGTCAAATTTATAACCCTTAAGACCTATATTGTATTTATCTAATAAGTGCTTGGTTGTTTTTATGTCATATAAGCATTTTTCAATATTTTCATCTTCAAAAACTTCTTTTAGCAAAGTTATTGCGCTATCAGCGTTAAGTGACATATCTAACAAGTCTTCAGCATAAGTGCATTTATATTCACAGTTTTTATCATATGCAAAAGAAAGCCCATTTTCATCAATGTTAAAATTAAACTTCTTTGCATTTTTAATATGCTTTATGTGATTTATTAAGGTTTGTTCATCTTTAATATCTATTACATTTGCACTATATTTACTAAACGAAACATCAACAATATTTCCTTTAAACAAATCTTCTTTTTTTATTAGGCTATTAAACTCATAACATTTAAAAAACGCCAACACATCTTCTGAAAAAGGAAATTCATATGTTAATTCTTCAAGGGAAATATCTAAATTCATATTTGTATCAATAGTTGCAAGTCTTTTTGATAAATATGCATCTTCTTTACTTGCAATAAGTTTTTCTTGAAGTTTGCCTTTTATTTGGTCAATGTTTGAATAAACACCATCTAAATCTTTATATTGATCTAATAAAGAAAGTGCTGTTTTTTCACCAACACCAGCTACACCTGGGATATTATCAGAAGTATCACCCATAAGGGCTTTAAGTTCAATAATTTGCCAAGGCTCTAAATTACACTCTTCCTTAAGCGAAGCATGGTTCATTAACTTTATTTCGGTGATACCTTTTTTTGTAAGCCAAACGTCTGTTTTATCGCTTATGAGCTGTAAAGAGTCTTTATCTCCAGTTATTACTATGTTTTTTGTATCAAACTTTTTAGTAAGAGTTCCAATAATATCATCAGCCTCAAAACCTTCTTTTTCAATATAAGCAATACCCATTGTTTTAAGCATATTTTTTAATATTGGAAATTGACTTTTTAACTCTTCAGGGGTTGGTTTGCGTTTTCCCTTATAATCTGCAAATAAAGTATTTCTAAAAGTCTTTTTACCATAATCAAGTGCAACGGCGATATAATCTGGTTTATTTTCTAAAATAGTTTTAATTAAAATATTTGCAAATCCGTAAACGCCATTAGAAAATTCACCTTTACTGTTTGTAAGCAAAGGCAAAGCATAAAAAGCACGATTTATTAAACTGTTTCCATCAATAATAACAAGGGTTTTATCCATAACAACTCCAGAAAATAAATATTTAAAACTTTAATTATGAATTTATTTTTTCATCAAGATAAGAAGCTTGAATATCTGATATATGAAAAATAACACATAAAGGATATTGGCTAAAAGCTGTGCCTAAACTATAACTACCACCAAGAACACGTGCATCAAAACCACCCATATGCCAGTTAATAGCCAAAGCTTCTTCACGAGTTAACTTCATAAAGCCAGAAATCATATAAACAGACTTTTCGCCATGACCATAAGGTAATTGCTCATTATAAGAATAGTATGGTTGTTTTGTCCATTCATTATTAACTTTCACATTGCGATAATCAAGTTTATAACAATCAATTTTACAGATATCATGTAAAAGTGAAATAATTGCAATTGTTTCATCTGTCACCTTATTTTTTAATTCTTCGCCATATTCATTTTCAAGGTTTTGCTTAAATCTTTTATAAGTTTGCAAACTGTGATAACATAAGCCACCTGCAACTGCAGAGTGAAATTTTGTGCTTGCTGGAGCAACAAAGAAATCAGTTTTTTTAATCCACTCTAAAAGTTCTGCAGCGCCTTCTCTTTTTATATTTTCTTGAAAAATTTTAATAAATTCTTCTCTATTTTTATTTATAACAATTTCTTCCATAATATTTCCTTTTAATATTTCAAGTAATATTAACACAATTTTAATTCTAAGTCTATTTATTTATTTTTTAAAAAAATAAAACCTAGTTTTTTGCTAGGCTTTACTTTTTTTTAATTACTATTGAAAGACTGATCAATAATATTGCTTACTAAACTTTTATATATCTTTTGTGCTTTAATTTTTTTAGTAAAAACTAATTTAATTTTAGGCTTTTTATTGGCTTTTTTAACAAAACAATAAGTTGCTTTTATTTGACTAACAAGATTATTAACTCCATCAACAAATTTTGCCTTTGGAAATATTTTTGAAATTTGGTTTTTAATAAAATAATAATGTGTACATCCCAGTATTATGCATTTTATTTTTTTATATTTTAAAAGTCTTCTTTTTAAATATGGCACAATATTTTCAGGGTTTTGTATGTTATTTTCAACCTTATTTGTAAGACAATTCATTTTGCATAGTATTATGTTTTTATTCTTTATTTTTGTTTTATTAAAAAAACTAATTGTTCTATTTGTTGCCAACAATAATGTCTTTTCTTGTTCTACTTGAACATTTGGTTTTATTGTATAAAACACTTGGTCGGGAAAATAATTTTTTATTTGCTCAAAAATTGTTGTTCCTATTGTATTGCAACCAAAAACAATTATTTTAGGTTTAAACTTTTTTATTATTTTTTTCACATTAAATATAGTAATTTCAAATAATCTCTTTAAAGATTTATTACCATATGGCAAATACTTTGTATCTGCAAAATATACATACTTTTTAAAACTTAAATTATGTAAAAAACTTGGCAATAAACTTATGCCGCCCAACCCACTATCAACAATTACAATATCAACCATAAAAGTATTGTATGAAAAATAATTTATATTTGATTTTGCATTAAAAAAAATATTTTACAAACAATAAATTTAAGGCGAAAAAAAAGAACCAACTAAAATAGCTGGTTCTATTGCGTAATTAAATTATAAAATTACTTTTCTTCTTTTTTTGCTGCAGTTTTTCTTGTTCTTTTTGCAGGTTTTTCTTCTTCAACTTTAACTTCTGCAACTTCAACTTTAGCTTCTTCTGCAACTTCTACATTTGCATTTTTAGCTTTGTAAAGCATTGTGTTAAGTCTTGAGATTTTTCTGCTAGCATTATTTTTATGAATAACACCTTTTGTTTCTGCAGAATCAATATAAGAAACAATGTCTTTTAACATAGCTTCTGCTTTAGCTACATCAACTTTAACAGCTTCTCTAAAATTTTTAATCATAGTTGCCATAGTTGATTTAACATATCTATTTTCTTGCTTTCTTCTAGCGATAACAGAAACTCTCTTTTTTGCTGATTTAATATTTGGCATTATGAACTCCTTTTTTATACTTGCCAATTCTACCACAGAATATTTGAATTTGCAACATTTTTTTTAATATTTTTATGAGGTAAATATGAATATTTATTGTGAATTTGAAAATTTAAGCGAAAATGATAAAAAAAACAAAAATTTGGTTAAAAAAATAGAATTTAAAGAGTTTAAAACAACCTTAACAACGGTAAATATAACTTCAAAAAAACAAGAAAAACTTTTAAAAAAAGAAATTGGAACCTACACAACAATATTTTGTGAAGAATTTAACTATTTAACTAACATAAATTTTGATTTTTTAACCAAAATTTTAACAAAAGAAATTAAAAAAATAATAGATCTAGAAAGCAAAAACAAAAAAAACATTAAATATTTTGTTGTGGGTCTAGGAAACCCAGAAATAACTGCTGATTGTTTAGGAGTAAATGTTGTTAAAAAAATAATTTGCACTACAAAAGATTTGGAAAATAATAACTTATCAAATAAAGATTTTGGAAATGTTTTTAGCCTTACACCTTCAATTTCTAGTAAAAACGGAATTTATACCTTGGACATAATAAAATCAATCTGCTCTTTTTTTAAGCCAGACTTAGTTTTTATAATAGACTCTCTTAGCTGCAAAAATGCAAAATATTTAGGAAAAACTTTTCAAGTGAATACTTGTGGCTTAACCCCTGGTTGTGAAATAAAAAATAAGCAACCAAAAATTGATAAAGAAGGCCTTAAAATCCCTGTAATTTCAATTGGTTGTCCTGTTGTGATTAATTTGTCAAACATACAAAACAAACCCCAACTTGACCCTGTTTTAACGCTGAAAGACATAGATGTTGCCATTAAAACTCTTGCAGATATCATTTCTTTCAGTTTAAATAAAATAATACATAAAAATTTGAGCAAAGATGAAATAATTTTTTTATCAAAATAAAAAACCCTTGTTTTTTCAAGGGTTTTATTTTTTAGAAGTTTAATATATTTGCAATTAAAAAGTTAACTGCGTTTGTTCCTTCCATTGCTCCGTTTTTTGCCATAAATTCAACTTCAATACACTTATCATAAATTGCTTTTAAAGCTCTTTGACCAAAATTTACTGCTTGTTGTTTATATTTTGAAATTGCAAACTCTTTAACACCAAGCATTTCTGCCATTTCTCTTGCAGAAAATTCGCTTCTTGCAACTAAAAACAATCTTCTAAAATGATTGGATATTGTTGAAATTATATTTACAGGTTGTTCTTTATTTTTAAGCATTGCTTCAATTAAAGTATAAACCCTTTGATTATCCTTTTGACCAATTGCATTTGTTAAGTCAAAAATAATGTATTCAATATCTTTTGTAACATTATTTTCAATATCTGTTTCTGTAATTTGAGTGTTATGTGAATAAATTGTTTTAAGTTTTTCAAATTCAGTATTTATTTTTGTTATCGAAAAATTGCAATAATCAAGTAGTTTTGTGATTGCAGAGTCAGTAATATTTATATTTTTAGCATCAACTTCTTCTCTTGCCCATTTCTTTAAAAACTCTGGAGTTATTTTTTCACAATCAATGGTTTCAGGTTTACCCTCAAGAGATGTAAAAAACTCACTTTTAATTGTGCTAAAAAACACTAAACATGTTGTTGGACATGGGTTTTCAAAGTATTTTGTAAAAACTTTCTTTTCAGCTTCATTTTTTTTGTTTAAATAGTCATAAACAACAACCAACCTTTTTTCATCACAAAAAGGTGCAACTTGGCAAGCAGTAACAATATCTTGAGCAGTTTTATAACTATCATCACTAAAAATAACCTTATTAAAGTCAGGATAATTTATGTTAAGTGAATTTTCAATTTTTTTAAGTGCTGATGTTGTTAAAAAACTTTCACCACCATTTATTATGTAACAAGGTTTTATATTGTTTAAATCTAAATCTTCATACTTCATTTTATATTTTTCTCCTACCTTTTAACAAAAGCTTCCATTTGATAAATAAACTAAGTTTTTTGTGTTAAAAAGGTTGTTAAAACTAATATTATCATTACTATTATTTATTTTAACACAATCTAAATAAAAGTTTAAGTTAGAATTTATAAATTCTAAAAAATTTTGGTTTAACTCAATTTCGTTTGCATCAACTTCTAAATAATTTTTATTTTCAAAATTTATAAGAAGTGAAAACATATTATCATTAAAAGTTAAATATTTTATGACAAATTTTGATACTTTATAATCAACATTTAAATCAACTTCAGCTGTAGGAATACCTAATTTTCGCAATTCATAAACACAACTATGCCCTTTTGGCAAATAAACAACCGCATTTGTATCTTTTAAAAATGAAAAAGCCAAAAGACTGTCAAATTTTTGATTCCTTGTAAAAAATATTCCATTTATGGTCCTTATTTTCTTATTTTGCAGTGATTTTTGAATATTTTTTATGCCTAAATATGAAAAATTTGGGTTTAACAAGTAAAATTCATTATCTTCTGTAGAAAAAATAGTTGTATATCCAGTTGAATATGAGTTTTCAAAGTAAAGTTTATTTTGTTTTGACACAAAAGGTAAAGCCGACGAAAGAATAAAAACCATTGAAACAACCAATAAAATACCAGAGGTCAAAAACTTTGTTTTAACCCCTAAAACCAAATATTTGCTTACTGAGAACATAAACAAATAATATAAAACAGAGCCAATTGCTCCCCATGAATAAGTTTTTATAATTGCATAAGGTAAAGATGCAATATTTATGTTAATAAAAGTTATTATCTCTAATAAAAGTTTTGGTATAAAATATAAAAAGCTTAAAAATGGCAAAATTAAAACCAATAAATTTATACTAAACAATAAAATATAGAACACGGAGAAAATTGGTAAAGTTGCAAGATTTGCTATTAAAGACCAAGTTGAAAAATAGCCATAGAACTCGGCTAATATAGGCATCATTGCAAGTTGAGTAGCAAGAGAAACGGAAACGGCTAAAAACAATTTTTTAAAAAATTTATTGTTAATTTTTACCTTATTGAATAAACTTCCAAAAAACAAAATGCCAAAAACTGCAATAAAAGACATTTGAAAACCACCATCAAACAGATTTAATGGGTTTAAAGTTAACAAAATTATACCAGATAGGCTTAAGGTGTTTAAAGAATCATTTTTTCGTGAAGTTATGCTTGCAAGTAAAACAGTTAAAGCCATTATTGTTGATCTTACAACTGGCGCTGAAAAAGAACATAAGCAGCAAAATATACTTAGACAAACAGCCAAAATAATAAAACTTAACCAATCTTTTACTTTTAACTTTTTAAGAATAAAATAGATTAAAGTAACAAGTAAACTTATGTGTAAACCAGACACAGAAAAAATATGCATAATACCTGTGTATTTAAAAACCTGTAAAATGCTTTTATCTATGTTTCCTGTATCACCATATAAAACAGCAAAAGCAATATTCCCGTTGTCTTCGCCAAAATTATTTATTAGAAGATTTGAATTATACTCTTTAAACTTCTCTATTAAAGATTTCTCACCATATGATAAAGTTGCATTTTGCAAATTTATACTTTTTGAAGTTTTATACCTAATATTATTTTTTAAATAAATAGAAAATTTTTCTCCTTGTAAAGACACAGGCTCTAAAGTTGAATAGAAAGAGATATTATATCCAATATCAAAATTTATATCATCAAAATTATTTACACCGACAGAAAGATTACCTTTAAGGCTTGTTTGTTGTCTATTTTCGTCTTCAACTTTAACATTTGTTAGTGTTAAATAGCAAAAATCTTCATTTATAGGTCTAATATCCTCAATTTTTGCTGTAATTGTTAAATTTGTTGAGTTTTGTGGCAAATCATTAAAATTTGCAACTTTAAAATAGGTAAAACAAGAAGTAAAAACTATTAAAATTAAACTAACAGTTAATAAAACAAAGCGCTTTTTAATAATTAAATAAATTATCCATAAAATTGGAATTATTAAAAAAAACAAATAAAAAAGAGAGGTTGTAAGTTTAAAAGAACAATAAATACAACCTATAAGTAACAAAAATATAAAGAATATTGACCTAAAATTTATTATCTTTTGCAACTAGTAAAGACTTCCCTTTCTATTTAAAAAATTACATAAAAAGTTTACTACAAGTTT
>JAZUAI010000010.1:0-11277 GCA_045637945.1 Clostridia bacterium | reverse complement strand
CCACTTAAAATACAAAAAGTTACAAATAAATAAGTAAAATTTACTGTGTTAAAACAAGATAAAATAAAAATTAAAACTAATAAAAAAGATAAAACTATATTAAAAATTTTACACATTTTAATAGCAAGTTTTGATGATGTTTTTTGTTTTAATAGCGATAATAAAACCCTTCCCCCATCAAGAGGAAAAGCTGGAATTAAATTAAATGTAGCTGTAACAAAATTGGCATAACAAAAAATATAGGTGTAATTATATATTGCCGGAAAAATCCACCATAAAGCAATTGTTAATAATGCTAAAATAAAATTGACAAGTGGCCCCGCCAAAGCAATTTTAATTTCATCTTTTGGCAGTAAGTTAAAAGAATTTATATTTAAGCAGATACCAAAAGGAATAAGTTTAATATTTTTTATATTATATCCTAGCCTTCTAGCAACAAAGGCATGTGCAAATTCGTGAACGAACATAACAAAAAGATAATTAAAAAATAACAGTGAATTACCAAAATAAATTAAAATGCAAGCAAACAGCACAAACAATGGATGAACATTTATTTTTAATTTTTCCATTGGATTTCGCTTGTTTTTATTAAATTTCCATTTTGGTGGATATATACTTTAACGCTATTTTTTGTTGAAACCATACCTATTGGATTTTTGCTTGAAACATTTTCACCCATGCTAACTCCAATTGTATTTAAACCTATATACCTAGAAACATAACCATTTGAATGTTCTATTTCAATATATTTTTCATTATCTTTTGTATACCCTACAGAGCAAACACTTCCATTTGCAACTGAGCACAAAATACCATTAAAATTATAAAGCAAATACTCTTCGCTGTTAGAATTGTTTTGCATTGTTGTAGGATAATAGAATTCTGTTTTTCCTTCTTGTTTATTTACTTTCATACCAAAAAAATATGAAACAAAAGAGACTTCACTTCCATCATCAAACAAATCTGTTGTTGGAGTAAAACTCGTGGCAATAGATTTCAAGTTATCAATAATTGCATTTCCAGCTTTTATAGATGAGTTATCACATATATACAAAAACAAAAAAATAAACAAAATAATTACAATGGTTAAATGTTTTTTTATGATATTAAAAGATTTTTTTATAAAGTTTTTCATATTTAATAGGTATGAATAAATTAAAGATTTAATGAGTTTTTTAAATAAATTTTATAAAATTTAAAAAAAATTTACCTTTTTTATTCTACTCGCCTTCATTTTTAACTCAAAATCATAAAAACCATCACTATCTACAAAATATTTAATTTCAATATCTTCAGGATTAATATTTATATAATTGCTAAAAACACCATAAACATCACTTTTTATCATATTAAGAAGAGGCAAAGATAAACTTTCTTTGTCTTGTTTTAAAATATTTTTCATACGTATAATTGATTTTTGCGCTATCTTCATATTTCTTTTCCTTTAATTAAATCTTTTTGCGAACTAATCTTTTAAAAAATCCTATAAAACCTTTATATTTTTCAGTGCAGTCAAACAATTTCTTATTATCTTCAAACATGTTTTTTGCAAGAATATTAAAAGCTTGGTAAGAATCACAATACTTGTTTAAAGTTTTTCCTAAACCAGAAAAAGTTGTTATATTATCATCTTCTGGTATAATCCCACACAAATTGATATTTAAAATCTCTGCAATTTTCTTTGCATCTATCATTTCATTATCTAAAACCATGTCGCCTCTTACCCTATTAACAACAAGAGAATACTGGCTTATATTAAATGAATTTAACATCATAATCACCTTATCTGCATCTCTTAAACTTGATAAATGAGGAGTTACAACTACAATTGCTTCATCTGCCCCACAAACAGCTCTTTTAAAAGGTTCATCTATTCCTGCTGGGCAATCAATTAAAACAAAATCAAAATAACTATCAAGTTCTTCTATAACCTTTTTAACATTTTCTGCAGTTACTTGAGATTTGTTGTATGAATGAGCTGATGGCATTATGTAAAGATTTGGATGGTTTATGTCTTGTATTAAGGCTTGCTTAACCCTACATTTATTTTCAATAACATCAACAATATCAAAAACAATTTTATTTTCTACACCCATAACAACATCTAAATTATTAAGCCCAATATCAACATCAACCAAAACAACTCTTTGATTTAGCTTTGCAAGAGCAACACCCAAATTTGCACATATGGTTGTTTTGCCTACACCACCTTTACCACTAGTAATAACTATTTTTCTTGCACTCACCTTTTTGCCTCCAAAATAAAATAAAGCAAAAGAATTTTAAAAAATAACAAAAAAAAAGTAAATGCGTTTAACATTTACTTTTTTATTATCGACAAACAAAAACATATTTTTTGTTTATAATCTTAATTTTCTTCAACAACTGTTTGTAATAAAGATAAATTACAAAACAATTTTTCACTACCTAAAACACCCAAAACTTCAGCATTATCAACAACAAAAACAGAAAGGTTTAAAACTTTTTTAAAGAATTTTTCTAACCCTGTAATTAATGAACCACCACCATATAAAATAATACCTTCATTTTTTATATCTTGTGCAACTTCTGGGCTGCATTGATTTAAAAAAGCTTGAATAGTTTGTAAAATTTTAAAATAGTTTTCATACACAGGTTTTAATAATTCTTTTGCTGTTACTATTGTTGAAACAGGACTATTTGTATTTCCGTCTTGAACCATTACTTCCATATTACTTTTATCTGTTTCATACAATGAACCAATTTCTTGTTTTAACTTACAAGCAATATTTGTGCTTATTGTGTGATTTTTTGTTTTTTGCAAATGTTCGGCAATACTCTTATCAATTAAGTTGCCACCAACATTTAATGAGCATGCTGAAATAATTTTATTGTTTACAAGTGAAGCAATTTCAGTTTTACCTGCTCCAATATTTACAAGTAAATTGGCTTTACCCAAGCTAAAGTATGGAACATCAGCCAAGCTTGCACAAACACAATTGTAAACAAAATCAATTTTAGCAAATCCTATTGAGTAAAAAACATCTTTATAATCTTCATATTGTTGTTGATTTAAACTTGTTGGCAAACTAACAATTATTTTTATTGTTGGCTTTACAAGTTTGTAACTAACAATTTTGTTAATAAAATAATTAACCATTTTTTTAGTTAACTCAACATTTTTAATAACACCTTCAATAATTGGCTTTACAAAAACTTCACTTGAAGAAGTTTTACCATTAACTCTTTGAGCTTCAATACCAATTTTTGAAACTCTCATGTTTTTACCAACAGTTTCCAATAAAATAAGGCTTGGTTCTCTTAAAACAATCCCACTGCCCCTTTTGTAAATTGTTGTAAAATTACTTCCTAAATCTATGCAAAGTTCATAAATAGCCATGCAGATTATCCCCTTTAAACAAAAGAAATTATAACAAAAAACCTTTTTTTATAAAAGTAAATTGGCTACTTTTTTCTTTTTTTATAATTTATTTTAATTTTTAATATCAATTTGATTATTTAAAGTCTTTTGTACAATAAAAAAACGAGCTACTAAAAACTCGTTTTTTAATATTTTTTATAAAACTTCAAGTGTTTTCTTATAAACCTTTTTGAAATCTTGTGAAGATTTTAGAGCTTCTCTAATTTCAATTGAAGCATCAATAGTTACTATTGTTTTCATAATAACTGAATCACCTAAAATATCACAACTAATATCTTGAACAACACCTCTATGTGTTTTATCAAGAGCTTCAGCAAGACGAACAATTAAAGATAACTTTCTTACTGCTTCAAGGTCTTCTTCTAATAAGATATCTTTGTATTTAATCCATTCTGTTAAATTAAAGTCACTCAAGTTTTGGCTTGCACTAGCAAAAGCAGCTAAAACAACTTCTCTGTGTGTTGCACCTAAAACTTCTGAATTTAAAATAACATGGAAACTATGTTTTTCATGGTCATAGAATTTAATTCTTTGACCACAATCGTGCATCATTGCTGCAATTCTTAAAACTTTGATATAGCCTCTTGGTAATTTGTGTAAAACTTTTAATTGTCTAAACAAAATTAAAGCCAATTCGCTAACTTGTTTTGAGTTATTATATTCACTATCATAAAAAGTTTTGATGTTATCTAAGCTATAACCAAGTAAATCTGAAATAGGTTTTTCATTTGTTCCTGGAACAACTGAGCTATAAATAATACCCTCTTTCATCCCTTTTGTTGAAACAGTTACGTTTTCAAAGTTGCAATGTTCAAAAACAGCTTTGATCATACATACGCCACTTGCAAACACATCTGATCTTTCAGCTGATAAACCTTTAATTTTCTTTGTTTTGTCAAGGTCTAAAGTTTTTACAAGGTCATAAACATTTTTTAAATCTTTTGCTTCCATAACGTAGTTATGAGGTGCGTCTACAGAATATTTTCTAATTTTTCTACTTAAAAGACCTGTGCTTACAAAAGAGTTCCCTACACCAATAAATGAATATTCAGGTTCAATATTTTTAAGCCATTCAATTTTTTCAAGTTCTTTAACGAAATTCTTTGTCATTTTTTCGCAAGCTTTTTCTGGGTCAGAAATTTCATCCATAACTTTTGCGTTTGTGTATGTTCCAAAAGGAATAATAGCTTGGTTTATAATATTTCTTCTATTATATTGAACAATTCTTGTTGAACCACCACTAATGTTAAATACAACGCCTTTTGGTATATCAAGTGAGTTTACTACACCATTGTATAAAGCATTAAGTTCCTCTTCTTCTGTCATCAATTTAAATTTGAATCCACAAGTATTGTAAATTTCATCTAAGAAACTTTTGTAGTTTTTTAAATTTTTTAAGTTATGTGAACCAACTGCATAAATATTTTTAATTTTGTTAACTTCACATACCATTTTATACATTTTTAAAATAGTTAAAGCTTCATTGCTTCTTGCAATTCTTAATAAACCTTCACCATCAAAGTCGTTAACAATTTTAACCGTTTCGCTCATTTCTTCAAAAACAGCAAAATTACCTGTTGGTAAAACATTTGCAAGAATTAAATCAATTTTACTACTACCTAAATCTACTACTGCTATCTTTTCCAATTTAAATTGCTCCTTTAATTATGCTTGAATTATATATTAAAATTCAAAACAAGTCAATGTAATTTTTATTTGCCAAACACTTAGTTTTTAAAAAGTTTGCATAGCACTTAATAAATACCTTTTTTAGATGTAAAAACAGAAAAAAACAATGCCAAGTAATATTTTAAAAATATTAACATGACATCATCTTTTTTTATTGTTTTTATATTTAAAAATTACTTTTTGATTGTGATTGCTTCTACTGGGCAAATACCTTCACAACTACCACATTTAATGCAAATGCTGTCATCAATTTCAGATTTGCCATCAACAACTTTAATAGCACCTACTGGACATACGCCTTCACAAGCGCCACAACCAATACATTTTTCTTTATCAACCATGATAAAAAACCTCCCGTAAACAAGGGTATTTTAGCACATATTTATTTTGTTTGTAAAGGCAAAAAATCTAATTATTTTGATTTTTTTTAACAATTAAAACAAAAAGTTGAATAACAGCAAGAATAATTAAAAAAATACCAAAACAAACCTTTAAAATATTATTTTGCAAGTTTTTTACAAGAAGTGCAGAAATAGTAGCAAACACTGATCCAAACACTGAAAAAACAAGCGCTGGAAATACGTTTATAAGTTTGTTTTTTATATAAATACTAACAACAAAAACAGCCATAATTACAAATGAAAAAACATTAAAAAGCTGAGCTTCTTTTTGAGCAACACCTAAAAAAATGCTTAAAAGAGGTATTAAAATTGTGCCTCCACCCAAGCCCATTCCTCCAGCAATTCCACCTACCAAACCAAGTATTAAAAATAAGATTTGCATAAATACTTTAACCCTTTTATTTAACTTAAAAAATCATTTTTATGCCAGAAATAAACATTATTAAAATAAAGATTATGTTTATTGTCTTGTTATTTAAAGTTTTTAATAATTTTGAACCAATTAGCCCACCAAATAAAACCCCAATTGTTAATAAAATTGCGTTTATTAGAGAAAAAGACAATGTTGTTATATAAACAATTATGGTGGGAATACTTATAATTGCCATAATAAAAACAGTTGTTGCATGAGCCTGTTTATCGTCAATTTTTAAAAACATTTTAAGCAAAGGAACACACAGCATTCCTCCTCCACCACCAAAAATACCATTTATAATTCCAACTAAAACTGAAGACAGAAAAAATAACAAAAGTTTTGCTTTACTACCCATATTTTTATTATCTTTATTTTAAAATTTTTTATTATTTTTTTAATTTCTTTAGGGTAAAAAGGATTGATTTTTGCTTATAATTGATATATAATACAAAAGTTATATTATGTAGTTTTAAAACAATCTAATTTTTTTGTAAATTTTAGGTTTGATTTTAAAACTTTTTTATACTAAAACTCAAAATTTAAAAGGTATGCTATGAAAAAATCACACACATTCTCAAACAAAATATTTTTGATTTTATGCTTAATGGTTTCTTTGGTTTTCTCAAACTGTTTTGCATTGTTTTCAACAATAACTTCAAAAGCTGCTAGTGGCGCACACTCAAGTTATTTTGGAACAGTTACTGAAGAAGTTGAAAACGGAACTTTTAGTTCAGACTTCTCTTCTAACAATGAAGGAAAACCTTTTACTTTCTCTGAAGGCTGGCAAGGAATTGCAAGTTTACCTGCTTCAAAAGTAACTGCTGGTATTATTGATGTTAGTTATGATGAATTTTATTCAACTGACCACAATAAATTTGGCTTGCAAGACAACCCAGAAACAGACACTGATATTGTTAATGCAGATACAAAAATTTTAATGATTAAAGCAAATAGCGACGCAGCTCAATATGGTTATGAAACAAAAGAAAGTGATATTATTGAACTTAGCGCTGCAAAACATTATGTTATTGAAGTTCACTGCAAAACAGGTCTTAGAATTGGTGATGAAGTTGTAGACAATGCTGTTGCTTCAATTTATACTTCTCTATCAAATGAAAGTGTTAATAACTTTACAACAATTAACACAGATGGTTACTGGAAAACTTATAGATTCTATGTAAAAACAGATTCTTACAACACTTCTGACTTATCTATTCAATTAAAACTTGGCAACAATACAATTGGTTCAACTGGTGTAGTTTTCTTTGACCAAGTTTCAGTTTTTGAAGTTGCTGATGTTGATTTCAATTCTGTTACACCTGACACACAAAATATTGTTATTGACTTAGATAATGATTATGTTCCTGCAAACAACTTTGCTAACGCTAACTTTGAAGGCAACACTGCTTCTACTTGGGTTATTGATAGCAATAATGATAATTCAAAATCAAATGTTGGTTTTTACAGCCCTACAATGATTAACCAATTTATCAAAAATGAATATGATGCAGAAGATAAAGATTATGCAAATAACTTTGTTTATAACAATAGCAACCTTTTATATATTTCAAACTTTGAAAAATCTTCTTCAAAAGTATCTTCTCATGAAGACAACAATTTAACAATTAACCAACATGGTTTATATCGCCTTTCAATGCTTGTTAAAACTGGAAACCTTTCTTCAGGAGCTAACTTAAATATTACATTAAATGAAGTTGTTGAAGATGGCGAAGCAATTACAGTTACTCAAACAGTTACATCAGCTTCTGATACTTTAAAAGAAAATAATGGATTTAAGAGAGTTGACTTCTATATTAGAGGAAATTCTTACCAAAATAAAAATGTTTCAATTTCATTTGATCTTGGAAAATCTGATAGCGAAGTTTCTGGTTGGGCTATTATTGACAACATTACACTTCAACAAATTTCAACTAGTGAATTTGCAAAAAAATCATCTTCTAACGAACTTGATTTAGCAAAAAATATTAAAGATACTTCTACTCTTTTAAATGGAAGTTTTGATTTTGTAACTAAAAAAGATTCAAAAATTTCATATCCTGCTTCTCCACTTAACTGGAAGAATTCAAGGGAAAATGATTCTACTAGTGGTATTATTAGAGTAAGAACAGAATATTTTAACACTGATACTGTTGCTTATAATTATGGTTTAAACTTAAACCAAAACCCAGGACCAAACACTTCTTACCCAGGTCTTCAAGGCGTTACATTAAATGCTGCTACAACCTTTGAAAACGTTTTAATGGTTAGAAATAACACAGAAAACGATGCTCATTTTACTTCAGATGAATTTACTTTAAGTGCAAGCACTTCAGCAAGAGACTATTTGGCAAAAGTTCAAATTGGTGTAAAAACAATTGGTTCTTCAAAAGCTTATATCAAAATTGTTAACACAAAAGATCAAGTTCTTGCTGTTTATGACAATATAACTGCAACAGAATGGACAAATTATACATTATTTGTTAAAGCAGGTATTACTTCTCATGAAGTTAAAGTTGTTGTTGGAACACATGGCAATGGAAATAACAATTATGCATTCTTTGATTATGCAACATTTAAAGGTGATCTTGAATTAACTTTAGAAGATATCAACTCTACCCCAAACAGTGTTTACTTTAACTTACTTGAAGATAGTTTCTACTCACACTCAAATAATGTTGTAAATGGAAATGTTTATGAAACAAACAACTACTCTGTTCATGCAAATGAAGAATCAAAAGCAAGTGCTTTGTATTATGGTATTATTGACGCAACAACAGATAGTTCAATTAAAACAAGATTACAAGCAAATGATAACAATGTTTTAGTTGTTAAAAACACAGTTGCTTCTTACCAACATTTAATTTCAAATTACTCATACAAATTAAAAAAGAATAGCTATTATGAATTCTCAGTTTGGATGAAAACAGATTTTACTGGTTGTGAAAACGGTGAAAAATATGGTTCATATTTTGAAATCGTAAGCATTGATAGTGAAGGCAAAATTATTGTTGATGAGAAAAATGAAAATAAAAATAAATTTAAAAATATTATTACTTCTACCGAAGATGACAATGGTTGGGTAAAATATTCAATGTTTATCATTGCTGAAGCTGATATGGAAATTAAAGTTTTGTTAGGTCTTGGGAACGAAGAAAACTTAACAAAAGGTGCTGTATATTTTGATGACTTAAAAGTTGTTGATATTACAGAAGAAAATTATGCTGCTCAAAAAGCAAACGATACAACATTAGTTTCAAAAGTAATTACAGTTCAAAATTCTTCAGCTAATAAAGAAAATACTTCAGAAACTACTACTCCATCAGAAATTAATATCTTTGCATTATTATCTTCAATTATTTTAGTTATTGCACTTTGTCTTGCTATTGCAGGTTATTTAATTAGAAGAATTCCTAAAAAGAAGATTGCAAAAATTGAAAAATCAACTTATACAAAATCTCCAAGAGCTATTGATGAAAAAGAAGTTAAAAGAGAATTAAAAGCTACTAGAGAAAAAGAATTGGAAGAAACAAATAAAAAACTTGCAGAATTAACTGAAACAAGAGATAAACTTCAAGCTGAATATGAAGAATTATTAAGCAAAGAAGAAAATCAATCTAAAAAAGAAAAACTATATGTAGATCATACAAAGAAAATAAATAAACTTAACAAAGAAATTGATTACTTATCTTCTGCTGTTACTTATGTTAGTGAAGAAACAAACATAAAAATTGCTGAAGCAAGAGAAATCAAAAGACGTAAAAAACAAGTTGAAGCTGAGTTTATTAAAATGAAGACTGAAGAACTTTCAAACCAAGAAGTGGCTGAAGAAAAACCTTCAAAGTCTAAAAAGAAAAAATCTAAATAATTTAAAAAAGTAGAGAAACAAACTTCTCTACTTTTTTTATTTTGATATTAAATAAGTTATTAAAAATAAAAAAACTACCCTTTATTTTTTAAAAGGTAGTTTTATTTTTTAATCAATATTTTTTACATAACTTCTTCTTCTCTTATGTTGAATATGTTCAAACATTTCAAATTGAGATTGAATTTTTAAGTTATCTTCAAGCATTAAATTTGTTTCAGCAAATTCAATTTTCTTCTTAATAACAACTTTCATCATACTTGATAAAATCATTGCGTTTACGCCTTTATTTTGATATTCAGGTCTAATTGCAATTAAGCCTAAATCAATATTTTTTGGCCTTTTAATTTGCAATAACATTCTAATAATACCAAAAGGAAAAAGCTTTCCTTTGCTTTTATTAACAGATTCTGATAATGATGGAAACATCAAACCAAAACCAATAAGTTTGTTGTCTTTATCCGTAATACCAACAATAAAATCTTTGTTTAAAATCAAACCGAATTGATCTATTAAAGAATCTTTCATTTTATCTGAAAAAGGAACAACACCATATAATTTTGAATATGCAGCATCTAAAGTATCAAAAAATTGATCCTTATATTCTTCAATAAACTTTTTTAAACTTGTTGGTTTTAAAACTTTTAGGTTGTATCTTTCTTCAACAATCTTTGAAATTTTTTCAATTCTTGGGTTAAGTTCTTTTGGAACTGTAATACGATATTCTACCCAATCAACTTCTTTTTTAAATCCATAATCTTCAATAAGTTCTGCATAGTAAGGATAATTATATTGTTCTTCAAATGTTGATAAATAATCAAAACCTTCAACTAATAACCCTTCTCTATCAAGATCGTTATATCCCATTGGGCCATGAATAATTTCCATACCTTGTTCTTTTGACCAATTTTCAACAGCACTAAATAATGCAAAAGAAACTTCTTTATCATTTATGCAGTCAAAACGTGAAAATCTTACACGTTTTTCATTAACTTTTTGATTATAAAGTTTTTGAATTATAGCAGCAATTCTGCCTACCAATTCTCCATCCTTGTAAGCTAAAAAGCATTTTACTATACAATCATCATATGATTCATTTTTATCTTTATCAAACTTATTCACTTCATCAATATCTAAAAAAGGAACAAAGTTTTCATTTTTTTTATATAACTTATGAGGATATGAAACAAACTTTTTAATATCTGATTTTGTTTTTACCTCTTTAATCTCAATCATAGTTACCTCAAAAAATAAATTACTTTGTAAGTATATCTATTTTTTAAAAATTATGCAACTATATCAGCAATTGTTGACCAATAAATATTCTATCAATTTTATTAATTTTTCTTATATAATCAGCTTCAACACCATATTTATTGGCTATGCTTTGTAAATTTTCATTTGGCTTTACAACATGTATTTTATAGTTTGTATTATTAACTAAAATATAATCACCTATTTTTAACTCGTCACATTCATAAATACTATA
>JAZUAI010000009.1:0-1635 GCA_045637945.1 Clostridia bacterium | reverse complement strand
TATTGAAAGAGAGTACCAGAAATGATATTGTTTAAGTGACCAAAAATAAACATATCGGAGGTGCTCTCTTATGAGTAAAAGTATAACACAAAAAATGAAATATAAACAGAGTGTAATTAAATTTTCTTTTAAATATGGTGTGAAAGAAGCAGCAAAGAAATTTAATGAGTGGCCAAAAACAATATATAGATGGATAGAAAGATACGACGGAAGTATAGAAAGTTTAGCGGATAGATCAAGAAAACCATTATCACACCCAAATCAGCACACAGAAGCCGAAATTAAGTTGATAAAAGATTTTAAAAGAAATAATAAAGAAACAGGATTAGTTGTTTTATGGGTAAAATTACGTGAAGCAGGATATACAAGAACAATACAAGGATTGTATCATGCAATGCAACGATTGGGAATATATGAGAAATCACCCAGTAAAAAGAAACAACCACAACCGAAAGAATGGGTAACAGGTAATTATCCAGGAGATAAAGTACAAGTAGATGTTAAATATGTACCAGAAGAATGCTTAACAAAAGAATTAAAAGAACAAGGAACAAGATTGTATCAATATACAGCGATAGATGAATATACAAGATTAAGGTATATATGGTACACTAATGCACATGATACATATGCATCAACGATGTTTCTAGAAAAATTAATAAGATATTTTCCATTTAAGATAAAGACAATACAAACAGATAACGGATTTGAATTTACAAATAGATTAAGTTGGAATGCATTTACAAAAGATAGAAAGACAATGTTTGAAAAGAAATTAAAAGAGTTAGGAATAAAGTATAAAAACATAGAACCATACACGCCAAAACAAAATGGAAAGGTAGAAAGAAGTCATAGAAAAGATCAAGAAAGATTTTATTATGGAAGGAAATTCTATAGTTTAGAAGATTTGAGAAATCAAGGAAGACATTGGTTGAAAGAATATAACAATTTTCCAATGAAACCGTTAAAATGGTTAAGTCCAAGGGAATACCTAAAACAATATAAAAGTCAAGGACAAACGTGTTAAACAATATGAGGTACTCAAATTATATATTTTTCAAAACTTTGTGACATATGATTGACTAACCCACAACATAAATATATTTTTTTATTGAAAACTATTGTCTTTTTTCTTTTTATGTGTTAAAATAATACTTAGTCTAATTTAGATTTAACAATTCGAGACGTGCTAACAATGGCAAAATGCGCAATATGCGAAAAAACATTAAGCTATGGAAACAAATTAAGTATAGCTCGTTCACACGTAAGTAACAGAGCTACTAGAACATGGAAACCAAATTTAAGAACTGTAAAAGCTATGGTTGATGGAGAACCAAAAAGAATCAAAGTATGTGCTAAATGTTTACGTTCTGGAAAAGTTACAAGAGCTTAATAATTGTATATATAAAAACACATAGATATCCTATGTGTTTTTTATTACATAAAAATATGTATTTAGTCCTTTATTCCAAAAATAAGTTTTACTATTCCTCGTAAACATTTTGGAACTTTTTTTACAACAATATTCATACTCCCACTCTCCATTCTTTAACAAGATATACAGGCAAATCCACAAATAATTATGCCCAATCCGAATATAAATAACCACCAAGATAAAGGAAGTAATAATACTGC
>JAZUAI010000008.1:0-53307 GCA_045637945.1 Clostridia bacterium | reverse complement strand
AAATTTTTAATAAAAAAAATTAAAAAATTTTTTAAAAAACACTTTCTTTTTTTTCTACATATATGATATATTATATATATAATATATATTTATAATATTATAATAAGAGCAAGGCTAAAGATTTTTATTTTTTAGCTGTTCAATTTTTTTGTAAGGAGACAAATTTTATAATGGCAAAAAAAGAAGAACTTTCAGAAGAAAATTTAACAAAAACAACAAAATATACCGAAGAGGATATTCAAGTTTTAGACGGTCTTGAACCTGTAAGAAAAAGACCTGGTATGTATATCGGTTCTACTGATGAAAGGGGTTTACATCACTTGGTAATTGAAATTGTTGATAACAGTATTGACGAAGCTATTGCTGGCCACTGCACAAAAATTGATGTTTGTATCAATGCAGATGGTAGTTTGTCTGTTGTTGATAATGGTAGAGGTATTCCAACAGGTATTCACAAAACTGAAAAGAAAAGTGCTGTTGAAGTTGTTTTAACAAAACTTCACGCTGGCGGTAAATTTGGTGGCAGTGGTTACAAAATTTCTGGTGGTTTACACGGTGTAGGTTTATCTTGCGTAAACGCATTAAGTAAATATTTAAGAGTTGATGTTTATCAAAACGGAAATCACTATGTTCAAGAATATAAAAGGGGTATTCCACAATATCCATTAAAGGTAGTCGGTGACACTTTAAGCAGAGGAACAACAGTTACTTTCTTGCCTGATGATGAAATTTTTGAAACAGTTGATTTTAACTATGAAAACTTAAAAGCAAGGTTTAGAGAAATTGCTTTCTTAAATAAAGGCCTTATTATTAACCTTGAAGATAAACGTGCTGGCAGAGAAAAAAGAGATGAATTTATATTCAAAGGCGGTATTATTGAGTTTGTTGATTACTTAAATAATGGAAGAAACACTCTTTTCCCAGAACCTTTCTATGTAAATAAGGTTTCAAAAACAAATGAAGTTGAAATAAGTTTTCAATATAACGATGGATATACAGAAGTTATTAATGCTTATGCAAACAACATTAACACAGAAGAAGGCGGAACTCACTTAGTAGGTTTTAAAAACGCTATTACAAAAGTAATTGTTGATTATGCAGCAAAAAATAAAATTTTAAAAGCAAACGAAAAATTAACTGGTGAAGATTGCCGCGAAGGTTTAACAGCTGTAATTAGTGTTAAACTTCAAGATCCACAATTTGAAGGTCAAACAAAAACAAAACTTGGCAATTCAGAAATGCGTGTTATTGTTGAAAAAGTTTTAACAGATTCATTTGCAGATTATCTTGAAGAAAACCCAGTTGTTGCAAAAGAACTTATTTTAAAATCTATTACAGCAAAAAGAGCTAGAGAAGCTGCAAGAAACGCAAGAGAGTTAACAAGAAGAAAAAATGTATTAGAAAATACAACTCTTCCAGGTAAACTTGCTGATTGCACCGAAAAAGATGCCTCTAAATGCGAAATTTACATTGTTGAGGGTGATAGTGCTGGCGGAACTGCAAAACAAGGCAGAGATAGAAGATTTCAAGCTATTTTGCCACTTCGTGGTAAGATTTTAAATGTAGAAAAAGCAAGACTTAGCAGAGTATTAGAAAATGAAGAAATTAAATCAATGATCACAGCTTTTGGTTGTGGTATTCATGGCGAGTTTAACGAAAGCAAGCTTCGTTATGACAAAATTATTTGCATGACCGATGCTGACGTTGACGGAAGCCACATTAGAATATTGTTGTTAACTTTCTTCTATCGTTTTATGCGCCCTCTTGTTGAAAAGGGTCACGTATATATTGCTCAACCACCTTTGTATAAGGTTTCAAGAGGAAAAGATGTTTCATACTTCTATTCAGACGATGAACTTAATGCTGAGCTTGAAAGGGTTGGAAGTAAAAACGTAGAAATCCAAAGATATAAAGGTCTTGGTGAAATGTCAAGCGAACAACTTTGGGAAACAACTATGAGCCCAGAACACAGAACTTTACTTCAAGTTAAAATGGAAGATGCTGTTGAAGCTGATGCAATCTTTAACACTCTTATGGGTGAAAATCCTGAACTTAGAAGAGAGTTTATTGAACAAAACGCAACAATTGTTAAAGAATTGGACGTTTAATATTTATGATTGAATTAGGAAAATACAAACATTTTAAAGGCGCCGTTGTAGAAGTTTTAGGTTTTGCAAAAGATAGTGAAACGTTAAAAGAAATGGTTATTTATAAACATCTTGATACCTCAGAAATTTGGGTAAGAAGTTTAGAAATGTTTGAAGAAATAATTGTTAGAAATAACGCTAAAATAAAGAGATTTACAAAAATTGATTAAAAAGTTTTTAAGGAAATTTTATTGTGGTTGATTTAGATAAATTACAAAAAGAAGTTTACCAAAACAAACTAAACAAAGGTTTTGATGTAAGGGACAATAGAGAAAATATGTATAAACAATTTGGTTTTATACAAGGTGAAGTAGCAGAAGCTTTTGAGGCTTACCACAAAGGTATGCCAACTTTAGGCGAAGAACTTGCCGATGTTTGTCTTTACATTTTAGGTTTGTGTGAAATTAAAGGCATAAGCCTTGAAAAAGAAATTTTAAACAAACTAGAAATTATTAAAAACCGTAAATATGTAAAAGTTAACGGTGCTATGGTAAAAGAAGAAGAGTTAAATAAAAATGGAAAATAATTTTTTAAACGCTTATAAAAAGTTTTTAGAAAAATGGGGTTATGAAGCTCAAGCTTTAATGTGTATTGAAGAAATGAGTGAATTAACAAAAGCTTTGTGTAAATATCAAAGATATGGCAAAGAAAATTGCAGTGAAGAAATAAAACAAAATGTTTTAGAAGAAATTGCCGATGTTTTAAATATGGCAGAACAAATGCAGCTTTACTTTGGCAAAGAAAAAGTTGATGAAATACGCAAACAAAAAATTGATAAAACATTAAAAAGACTTTAATTTTTATAGGAAGAAAATATGCAAAAAACAGTTATTGTTGTGGGAACAGACTTAGAAGAAAGTTTGGTAAAACCATTAACAAAATTACCAATTATAAAAACACAACCCGGCCCAGCTAATGTTGTTGAAGCTTTAAAAAACTTAGATAAAAACACAAAGATAATAAATGTTGGTTATGCGGGCAGTAATAACTTGCCAGTAGGAAGCATAGTCAAAATAAAAAACAGTTATTTATATCATCCAAACGTTACCTTTAAAGAAAAAAGTTATTCGTTGGGTGGAGAAGTTGATTGTTACACTTCAAACGATTTTGTGCTTCAAACTAATATAAAAGAACCGGTTGTTTTTGATATGGAGCTTAATATTATATGTGCCTTAGGGTTTGATGTTACTTCTTATAAAATAGTAAGCGATAACCTTTCTGTTAAACAATATGAAGAAGTAGACTTAAATAAAAAATGGTTAGAATTATTTGAAATAATAGGGGAATAAACAAAAATGAAAAAACAAGATTATTCAAAAGAACTAGAGCAAATTGTAGACAATACAAGGTATATTAAAATACCTTTAAATGAGGAGATGAAAAAATCTTTTATTTCGTATGCAATGGCTGTTAACGTAAGTCGTGCTATACCTGATGTAAGAGATGGTTTAAAACCTGTTCACCGTCGTATTTTATATGCAATGGGAGAATTAAACTTATCTAACGATAAGCCTTTTAGAAAATGTGCACGTATCGTTGGTGACGTTTTGGGTAAATACCACCCACACGGCGATAGTGCTGTTTATGAAGCCCTTGTAAGACTTGCACAAGATTTCTCTATTAACGAGCCACTTGTTGCTGGACAAGGTAACTTTGGTAGTATTGACGGCGACCCTCCAGCAGCTCAACGTTACACAGAAGCAAAATTATCAAAAATTGCTGGTGAAATGTTAAGAGAAATTGAAAAAGAAACTGTTGATTTTTATCCAAACTTTGATGGAACATTGCAACAACCAACTGTTTTACCTTCACGTTTTCCAAACCTTTTGGTTAACGGTTCTGATGGTATTGCTGTTGGTATGGCAACAAATATTCCACCACATAATTTGGGTGAAGTAATTGACGGCGTTATTGCCCTTATTGACAACCCAGAAATTGAAATTGATGATCTTATAAAAATTATTCCTGCACCTGACTTCCCAACAAAAGGTATTATTATGGGAAGAGCAGGTATTAGAAATGCTTATAAAACAGGTAGAGGTAACATTGTTTTAAGAGCAAGAACTGAAATTGAAGAAGAAGACAGAAAAAGCAGAATTATTATTACTGAACTTCCTTACCAAGTAAACAAAGCAAAACTTATTGAACTTATTGCAAATCTCGTTAAAGATAAAAAGATTGAAGGAATAAGCGATATTAAAGAAGAATCTGATAGAACTGGTATGCGTATTGTTATTGATATTAAAAGAGATGCAAACGCACAAGTTGTATTAAATTTATTATATAAACACACCCCACTTCAACAAGGCCAAGGTATTATTTTCTTAGCTCTTGTAGATGGTGAACCAAAGATTTTAAACTTAAAGCAAATGCTTTATTATTATCTTAACCACCAAAAAGAAATTGTTACAAGAAGAACAAGATACGACCTTGAAAGAGCACAAGAAAAAGCTCACATCTTAGAAGGTCTTGCAATTGCACTTGCAAACGTTGATGAAGTTGTAAAAATTATTAAAAAGAGTGAAGATAAAATTGATGCAAGCAACAAGTTGCGTCAAAAATTCTTGTTAAGTGAAAAACAAGCAACAGCTATTTTGGAAATGCGTTTACAACGACTAACAAGTCTTGAAGTTAAAAAGATTAAAGAAGAACTTAACGCACTTAACATACAAATCGCTGAATACAAGGCAATTTTGAAAAGCGAACAAAGAGTTTTGGATATTGTTAAAAACGAACTTCTTGAAGTTAAAGATAAATATGCAAGACCAAGACAAAGTGAAATCAGCGTAGACTTTAACGATATTGATGTTGAAGATCTTATTGAAAAAGAAGATGTCGTTATTTCTCTTACTCACTTTGGTTATGTAAAGCGTCAACCAGTTAATGAGTATAAAGCTCAAAAACGTGGTGGAGTTGGTGTTAATGCTCACAAAACAAAAGAAGAAGACTTTGTTGAAAAAATGTTTATTGCAAACACTCACGATAATCTATTATTCTTTACAAGCAAAGGTAGAGTTTTCTGTCAAAAAGCATACACAATTCCAGAAGCACAAAAAACTGCTAAAGGCAGAGCAATTATTAACTTGTTGCATTTAACAGATAACGAAACTGTTACAGAAATTATAAGAATGACTGACGATATCAAAGGCTATTTAATTATGGCTACAAGAAATGGCTTAATTAAAAAGACTTCACTTGATGAATTTAAACACATTAACAAAAACGGTAAAATTGCTATTAAACTTGTTGATGATGATACTCTTATTAGTGTTGATACAACAAATGGCAGAGATGAACTTATTGTTGCAACACATGAAGGTAAATGTATTAGATTTAGCGAAGAAAATGTTAGAGAAATGGGCAGAAGTTCTCAAGGTGTTAAGAGTATTGATCTTAACAAAAAAGACTTTGTAGTTGATATGTCTGTTATGAAGAAGGGTTGCCAAATCTTAACAATTTCTGAAAACGGTTATGGAAAACGTAGCGATGCAAACGATTATCGTTTACAAATCCGTGGTGGTAAAGGTGTTAAAGCCGGTGAGTTTAATGAAAAAACAGGTAAACTTGTTAATTTGAAACAAATTAAACCAGACCAAGATGTAATCTTAATTTCTGATAACGGAACAATTATTAGAATGATGGCAGAACAAATCAGCAAAATTGGCAGAAATACTTTAGGTGTAAAGATTATGAGACTTAAAGATACAAACTGCAAAGTTGTTTGTGCTTCAGTAACAGAACACGAAGATTATGACGAAACCGACGACCCACAAGAATAATTATCAAGTAATATAGTAATTAAATAAAATTTAAAAAGACTTGCCAGTCGGGCAGGTCTTTTTTTGTTTCATTAAAAATTATATATTAAGCTGTTTTAAAGAAAAAAAAGAAATACACAAAAAGTTGGCATAATGTGGATAAATTAAAAATAAAATATATAAACCAATAAAATAAAAATATTGCAAAACTAAAGAATAAAAATTTAAAGAGATAAAGGAATCTTTGTTTTATGGAAATTTTAGAATCAAAAACGCAAGAAAAAGAAAAAAACTATACTGAAAGCCAACTTACTTTACTTAACAGACAAACTTTAAATATAACAGGCGTAGAAAAAGTTTATGAAACAAACGAAAATAAAGTTCAGCTTAAAGTGATGGGTTCAAACCTATTGATAACAGGAGAAAGTTTAAACATTTCAAGGTTGGATGTTGAAACAGGGGTTGTGCAAATTATTGGAATAATTAATGAATTAAAATATTTTACTAGCGAAACAAAAGGAAATATTTTTAAAAAGATTTTTAAATGATTTTATTTTCAAGTTTTAATCATCCAATAATTTTATTGTTGTTTGTCTATACAGGGCTCGTTTCGGGTTTAATTTTTACAGGCATCAGTAATATTTGTGCTTTTTTTGTTTCAAAATTAAAAACAAGCCCTCAAAAAGCACAAAAAAGCAATTTTAAAAGCATTAATAAACAAATACACAAAAAATATAAATATATTTCAAAAAGGGGCAAAAACAGGGCTCAAAACATAATTAAAACTGATTTTGCTAAAAAGTTTTTAGTTTTAAAAAATAAAATAAGTAAAATGATCCAAAAAACAAGTGTTGGTTTGTTAAAAAGTATTAAGATATTTGTTTTTTGTGTATTAGTAATTTTAACTTATTTAATCAATTTAAAATTTAATTTAGGATACTTAAGGTTAATCTTTGTTTTAATTTGGGTTGGTTTTTTCTTTGTTGGTAAAAGTCTTTTTAATTTACTTGCCAATTATTTTTGTTGCTTTTATAATTGGGGTATTAAAAGGATGAAAAAGAGATGGAAGAGCAAAACAATAAAAACAAGCGAAAAACAAAACTTTTAATAATTATGATGATAGCAATTATATGTGTTTTGTTTGCTGCAATTGTTTATCAATTTGTTGTTATAAAATCATTGCAAAAACAAATTCCACAAAACGAAGCATGCATTTATTGTGTAGAAAATACTATTGATAAAGATTTTTTAGTATAACTTTAAATATTTTTATCTAAAACTTGACTAAATTTAGTAATAAAACTATAATATAGACATATATTTATAATAAAAGGGGAAAATAAATATGGCAAAAAAATCTGATTATTTTGGATTGGGATACATTGTTAGCGTTATTCTAGCAATCATTCCTGTAACAGCATGGATTTGCGGAGCTCTTACAAGATTCTCTGAAGGCAAAATCGTTGCTGGTTTGATTAGATTAGTTTTTGGTTTCACAATTGTTTGGGTTGTTGACTTAGTATTAATGCTTCTCAGCAAACACATCTGGAGACTTCTTAACATCTAATTAAAAAGAATAACTGGTTTAATACCAGTTATTTTTTTTATCTAAAAATTTTAAAGTTTTAACATATTAATAATTTTGCAAATAAATATCTTAAAAAAGGCTTAGTCATAAAAACTAAACCTTTTATTTTTTTAATACAACCTGTTATTTTCTAAATAATCAACAAGCATTTGTCTTGTAGTTTCTTCGTTCTTTGGAATAAAAATTGCACACGAAGCAAAAATAACGCCGGTTATTATAAAGGCAGGAATAAACATAAAAGGACCAATTGCTCCAATTCCAAAAATAAGAATTTGAGAGTATCTTGAGGCCTGTGCCCTTCCTTGCAACGCCAGGTTGCTTACGCCCATTATTTTGCATCTTGTCATCATTCTTGAATAACAGAAGATGCTGATAAAAGAATATAAAAATCCTATAATACCAAATAAAACAACTTCTAACCAAATTATTTGAGCAACAAAAGGAACCAAACAAACAACAGCGCCAGAAGCTATACAACAAATTGAAACGATGTTTGTTAAATCAATATTATCTTCTAGTTTGCCCGCGATAAAACAACCCAAACCAAATAAAGCATAGAAAGATGCTTGAATATATGAAGTAAAGCTATAACTTTCTGCACTAACTTTAAACAAATATAAACTTAATAATTGCATTAAAGCATCATAAACACAAAAAGCAAAATAAATAAAGAAATAACGAACTAACAATTTTTTAGTAATAACATTTTTTTGTCTTTTCTTAATTTTAATTTTTTCAAAACTTTCAACTGCGTTTGAAGTTGCATCTTGGTTAAATGTCTTTGAATTTTTTTGTTTGAAATAATAAACAAGCAAAGGAATAACAGATATTAAATAAGATCCACAAGCAATAGCAATAGCAACCCATTTTGGTAAATTGTCTAAAAACAAACCTCCAATAATAATTGCAGAAATAACACCAATATATTCAAACAATCTTGATAAGCCGTTTGAACTTGCACCTTTGTTAAGTGAAGAATAACTAAAAATCAATTCCATAGGCATATCTTTAAATGTAACAGCAAGAGAGTGAAAAACAACAGAAAGAATAATTCCTAAAACTTTTAAATGTGTATCAAGTAATAAAATTGAAAGAGAATAAAACAAGAAAGGAAATAGTCTTATTGCTAAAAATACTTGAGGTTTTCTTTCCATTGCCTTAAAAAATATTCTTGAAAATATAATTCTTAAAACCATATTTAAAACTAAAAATAAAAAAGCATATGAAAAGCTATTTGTGCTTTGGTAAATAATAAGAGCAATAAAAGCACCAACAATATTTGATGCAAATTGTGATAATATTTTATGAAAATTTAATAGCTTTAATTGCATATAAAAACCATACCTTTATCAATTTTAGTTTAAAAATTTTTAATATTTATTTTATAAAAAAATTTTACTAAAATATTGCTTGAAAATCAAACAAAAAGCCGTATAATTTAATTATGGGAAAAAAGAAAATGTTATTGCATAGTTGCTGTGGTCCTTGTAGCACAAGTGTAATAGATAGATTAAAAAATGATTATGATTTAACAATCTTTTATTATAACCCAAATGTTTATCCACAAGAGGAATATATAAAAAGATTAAACGAACAAAAAAAATATATAAGCCTTACAAACCCACAAATAAAAATTATTGATGGGGAATACAATGACGCCCAAATATTTTTAGATAGTTTTAAGGGTTACGAAGAAGCAAAAGAGGGTGGAAGTAGATGTAAAATTTGCATAAATTTGCGCCTTAAAAAAACTGCAGAGTATGCAAGTAAAAACGGGTTTGATATTTTTGCAAGCACCCTTAGTGTAAGTCCTCACAAAAACGCACAAATGATAAATGAACTTGGGTTAGAACTATCAAAACAAAATAATATAGAGTATTTAATTAGTGATTTTAAAAAACAAGATGGTTATTTAAATAGTATTAAATTATCAAAGCAATATGATTTATACCGTCAAAAATATTGTGGCTGTAAGTATTCAATTTATTAAAATAAAAAAGAGTATTTGTAAAAAATACTCTTTTATTTTTTTGCTGCTTTTCTTTCAATTAAATTTTTTATTGGTTTCATCTCAAAAAACATCTCAAAAAGTTTTTTAAATAAAACATACAAAACATATACGCAAATGCAATTAATAATTATAAATAACAAATCTGCTTTAATTAAAACGGTGTAGTTAAAAAATGCTTCTGGAATTATTAAGAAAGCTACTATACACAAAGCAAGTAAACCAAAGCAAGTTAAAAATCTAAATTTATCAAGAGGTAAACACAAGTTTAATAAAATGCAAAAAGCACCAAAAGTTGCAGTGTAAGAAATCATTGTTGCCAAACTTTCCATATCATTTGTTGTGTTGCAATAAATATAACAAGCCATTGCTGTTAAAAACAATACAAGAGCTGCAGGCAAAGCTTTTGAGGTTAAACTACCAATAAATGTTCCTTTAATTCTATCGTTATTAGGTTGAAGTGCTAGTAAGAACGCTGGAATACCTATAAACAAAGTTTCCCACAATAATATTTGATTTGTTTGTAGAGGGAAAGCATAAGTAGGAGAAATTAAAACAAAAATTGTTAAAAACATTGTAAAGAAAGTTTTTGTTAAAAATAAAGAAGATGCTTTTGAAATATTATTTATAACTCTTCTTCCTTCGGTAACTATTTTAGGCATAGCAGAAAAGTTGTTTTCTAACATAACAAGATTGCTAGCACTTCTTGTTGCCTCACTACCACTAGCCATAGCAATAGAGCAGTCGGATTCTTTTAATGCTAAAATATCGTTAACTCCATCACCAGTCATAGCAACTTTGTTTCCAGCTTCTTTTAAAGCTTTTACGATAATACACTTTTGTTCTGGTGTAACCCTGCCAAAAACATTGTATTTTAATGCAGCCTCTTTAACTTGTTTAGCAGTTAAACCCTCAAGGCTTATGGCTTTGTCAGCATCAACAATGCCAACTTTTTTACTTATACTACTTACAGTATCAACATTATCGCCAGAGATAATTTTTATATTTACATCATTTTGATTAAACCACTCAATTGTTTCTTGAGCATCTGGCCTAATATTATCTTGAATTGTAATCAAAGCTATTGGCTGATTATCAACTTCAATATCTTCTTTTTTAATTTTATTTTTGTTTTGACACAATAATAAAACTCTAAAACCATCACAAGTAAAATCTTTTATTGTTTGTTTTAAATTTTTATCAAGTTTTTTTGTTACAAATTCAGGAGCTCCTAACATAAAAGTTCCTAAATCTTTAATAGTTACAGCAGAATATTTTCTTTCACTACTAAAAGGAATAACCCCTTCAGCAATAACTTTTTTATTTGTTCCAAAAAAGTTTTTTAAAGCAATTTGTGTTTGGTTGTTTGCATTACTTGCGCCCAAATACATTTTTATAATATTTTTAATATCATCATGATTTGCATTTATTGGTAAAACATTTGTTACAGACATTGTTCCGTCTGTAATTGTTCCTGTTTTATCAAGACATAACACATTGGCACGAGCAAGCATTTCAATGCTATATAGGTCTTGAACCAAAGTTTTCTTTTTTGCAAGTTTTAACACTCCCACAACAAGAGAAACACTTGTTAACAAAAACATTCCAACAGGCATCATACCAATAATTGAGCCAGAAGTTTTTATAATTGAATCTCTAACACTCATTGATTGATAAGCATCAACAAAAGTAAGAATTCCCAAAGGAATAAGCAAAATTCCAATTGTTTTAATAATAAAGTTTAAAGTTTTTAAAATGTCACTTTGATTGTTTTTAAATTCCCTTGCTTTTTTAATAAGGGTAGAAGAATATGTTTCTAAACCAACTTTAACAGCCTGTGCCTTACAACTTCCACTTATTACAAAGCTTCCACCTAGCAAAGTATCTCCAGTATGTTTTTTAACAGGTTTACTTTCACCCGTAATTAAACTTTCGTTAACTTCAAGCATACCTTCAATTAAAACACAGTCTGCGCAAATTTGGTTTCCGGCTTCAAAAAAAACAACATCATCAACAACAACTTGATTTTGGTCAATATTTATTTCCTTTTTATTTCTTAAAACCTTAACGGTTGCCTTGTTTATAACAGAAATTTTATCAACCATTCTTTTTGCTCTTATTTCTTGCACCAAACCAATAATTAGGTTTGCAGAAAAAATAAGTAAGAAAGCCAAGTTTTGAAAACTTCCTACAGCAATAAGCATACCTGCAATTAAAAAACAAATAAGGTTAAACCAAGTGCAAATATTACCAATAAAAATTTGAGCATAGGTTTTTGAAGTTTTAGTAAGGGTTGTATTAATTTTTCCTTGTTTTACTCTTTCATCAACCTGCTCATTATTTAAACCATTATTTAAATCAATATCTGTGTTTAAAATTAACTTTTCCATATCAACTATTTTACCAAAGCAAACATAAAAAACAAACCAATAAGTGTATTTTATTAGCAAATTTTAAAAAAAACTTTAATTTTTATCTATATTAAGTATAATATAATTTGTATGGAATTATTAGAAGAATATAAACAAATTGAAAGAAGTATAATAAAAAGATTTAGAAAAGAAATTTTTGGGCCGTTTGTTAGGGCTATAAAAACTTATGAAATGCTTGCTCCAAATGATAAAATTGCTGTTTGTATATCGGGTGGCAAAGATTCAATGCTGCTTGCAAAATGTATGCAAGAGATTGCCCGTCACGGACAAATGCCCATAGAGCTTGTTTTTTTAGTGATGAACCCAGGCTATAATGAGAAAAATCACCAAAAGATTTTAGAAAATGCAAAAAGATTAAATTTGCCTCTAACCATTTTCGAAACACCTATTTTTGATGCTGTTAAAGAAATTAAAGATTCTCCTTGTTATCTATGTGCGCGTATGCGTAGGGGATATTTGTATGCAAAAGCAAAAGAATTGGGTTGTAATAAAATAGCTCTTGGCCACCATTTTGATGATGTAATTGAAACTGTTTTAATGAGCATTTTGTATGGGGCAGAAATGAAAACTATGATGCCAAAAGTTATAAGTCAAAATTTTGAAGGTATGGAACTTATAAGGCCTCTTTATTTTGTTAAAGAAGAGCAAATAATTAAATGGGCAAAATATAACAATCTTGAATTTATTAGATGTGCTTGCAGATTTACAGAAAATCTTGAAAATGATGAAATGACTTCAAAAAGACTTGAAATGAAAAAGCTTATAGCAAATTTAAGGCAAGTTTATGAAAATGTTGATATAAACATCATGCAAAGCGCTCACAATGTTAATCTTGATACTTTAATAGGTTATAAAAAAGATGGTAAAGAATATAAATTTTTAGACCTTTATAACAAAAGAAAAGAAGAAAGAAACAAAAAAACTGAAAATAAAGACGAATAAAGCAAACAAAAAAACACTTGAAAATTACTTCAAGTGTTTTTGTTTTTTTATAAAAAATTAGTTTAATTGTTTAACAACGCAACTGCAAAGGTCTTCAATAAACATTTTTGCATCTTCGCTTTCATAGTCATATTCACTATCAATTTCTTCAGTTAAACTTCCAATTACTCCGTTGTAAGCAAAGTTGATTGTTGCATCATCAATTTTAAATAATGTTCCTTCTTCTTCACCAGCTTCACAAATACTTGTAAATAATGCCAAAATAACTTCTTTACATTTATAAAGCATTTCTGTAATTGTGTCAGCATCTTCTTCAGTTAAGAATGGTGCATAGTTGTCTAAGAAAGTCCAAGGCATTACCATCCAGAAGTTCGCTCTCATTGTAATGATAACTGCTTTAATAAATGTTTTTAAGCTTGCTCTGAACGTTGAGACTTTAAAACCATTAGAGAAAAATTTAATCATTCTGTTAAGATAAAAGATGATGCTGTTAAAAACCATTTCATCTTTACTTGCAAAATATTCATAAATAGTGCTCTTGCCCATACCGCATCTTTTTGCAACTTCAGAAAGAGTGATAGACTTATAGTCCACACGGTCGTTAAGCATTCCAAGAACTTCTTCATAAATTAACTCTTTTTTCATTATAGTCTCCTAAAAGTGTTATATTTATAACAAATTATAATAAAAAAAAATATATTTGTAAAACAAAAACCTTAAAAATAAAGGAAAATATAAAATTTTATCTAAAAAAAAGTAGATAAATATTTTAAAAAAATATATAATAAAGTGACAAAACAAAATAAAGGATATTGTGTATTATGAGAAAAACAAAAATGGTTTGCACTATTGGGCCATCGACCGATGGGTATAATAATATTGTAAAGCTTTTAAAAAGTGGTATGAATGTTGCAAGGCTTAATATGAGCCACGGAAATTTAGAAAGTCATCAAAAAACTTTAGATGCTGTTAAGAAAGCAAGAAAGGATTTGGGTGTACCTTGCGCTATTATGGTTGATACATGTGGTCCTGAGCTTAGAATAGGAACTTTTACCGACCACACAGTCACATTAACAAAAGGCCAATTATTTGTATTTTCAACAACAGAGGTTGAAGGAACAGTAAACCAAGTATACTGTGGTTACCCAGCATTACTTGATAGATTAAAACCAAAACAAAAACTTTATGCAAACAACGGTTTATTAGAGTTTACCATTCAAAGAGTTGAAAATGGTAAAATTGTTTGTAGGGTAGATGTTGGTGGAGACTTAAGCAATCACAAAAGTATTTCTATTCCAAAAATAAGACTTCCTTTACCATTCATTAGCGAAAAAGATGAAAAGAACATTGAGTTTGCAGCAAAGAATGATGTTGAATTTATTTCAGCTTCATTTGTAAGCAGACCTGAAGATGTTATTGAAATGCGTGAATGCATTAAAAAATATGGTGGCAGACAAGAAATTATTTCAAAAATTGAAAGTGCTGAAGGTATTGTAAACCTTGATAAAATCATTGACCTTAGTGATGGAATTATGGTTGCTCGTGGTGATATGGGCACAGAAATTCCAATTGAACAAATTCCTGCTGTTCAAAAAAATATGATTGAAAGAACAGTTTCAAAGGCAAAAAGAGTTATTGTTGCAACTGAAATGTTAGAATCAATGATTTATAAACGCCGTCCAACAAGAGCAGAAACAACTGACGTTGCTCAAGCTATTTATGATGGAACAACAGCAACAATGTTGTCTGGAGAAACAGCTTCAGGACAATTTCCTTTTGAAGCAGCTTCAACTATGGCAAGAATTATTACAGCAACAGAAAAAGTTATTAATTACGAAAAAGAAAAACCAGTTTCAAAAGTTGAACATAAAAACTTAGATGCTATTTCTTATTCAGCATGTGCAGCAGCAAAAGCATTAAACGCAAAAGCTATTGTATGTTTTACAGACAAAGGTAAAACAGCAAAAATGATTTCTCGTTTTGCTCCAAAAGCAAAAATTATTGCTATTACACACAACGAATTTGTATACAACGATTTGGCTTTAGCTTGGGGTGTTTATCCTGTTATGACAGAAGAACATGCAACTCTTGAAGATATGCTTGCAAGCGCAGAAAAAATTGTTAAAGACCTTAAGGTAGCAAAAGAAGGAGATACTATTATCGTCACTCTTGGTATCCCAACTAGCGACAAAGGCACAACAAACTCAATAAAAATTACACAATTATCATAAAAAAAGAAGAGGTTTTTTACCTCTTCTTTTTTGTTTTACTATATTAAAAAATAAAAATATTTGCATATAAAAAAAATAACATAGCCCTTTAATTTAAAGGACTTTATAAAAATTATTAATAAAAAAAAGAAGCCCTTGAATTAAAGAACTTCTTTTTAAAATTATTTATTATCTGCAACCAAAGCAAATACCCCAGAAAGGAAAAATCCAACAGGAACAACTAAGAAAGTAAACCAGTTAGAAATTGAAATTTTTGTTGTAATCTTTGTAATTGCACCAGTAATGGTGTGTGCATTTAAAAACAAAACAGTTGTAACAACAAAAGCAATAGTAATGATGATTAACAATAAACCAATAAGTTTTTTGAAACCAGTATTTTTTGCTTTTTTGCCTTTAACCATATCAATGATAGCAATTAATGTAATTGCAACAACAAGAGCCATTGCAACACAAGCAAGAACCATTGAAACTGTTTTTAAAAGTGGGCTATATTCTGAAAATAAATAATGAAGTTTGTTTTCAGTAAACAAGCCAAAAGTTTTTTCATAAGCAACAGTTTTTTCTCCAGATGTTGTAAATGTATCAAACATAGGCATAAAAGCCATGATTGCTGCAATAACACCTAAAGCGATTGAACAAATATTACAAATTAACTTTTTCACCAAAGAGCCTCCTTTTTAATGTTTTAATACTTATATTTTAATAAAATAACTTTTTTTTGCAAAGAAAAAAACCTTATTTATACTTTTTTATATAAAAAACATCAAAAAAACATATAAAATAAAACAATAAAAAAGACAAAAAGGCAAACAATTTGACAAAAAGAATAATAAATAATAAAATCAAAAATAGGAGATATAAAAAATGAATTGGTCATCACTTATTGTTTTTTTTGCCCTTGGTTTAATTGGCCTATGGGTAGCATATAGCTTTTTAAATAAAAAAGGTTTATATTTATTTTCATTGCTTGCGCTTGTTTTTTCAATACTTGTTTATCCAGCAGTAATGTTTGAACAAACAATTACAATGAATACTGTTTTAATGCCTCTTGTATATTTAAGTTTGTTAACTTGTTACAAAAAATATGGTAAAGAAGAATGTACAAGAATGTTTACTTTAGGTCTTATTGTAATTTCTTCAATGTTCATTGTAAATTTCTTACAAAGCGCATATATGGATGCTTCAAGTGGATATCAAATTTACTTAACATGGGAAAATATTGGTAGATTTATTTCAACACTTCTAGCATTTGTTGTTGCAAGTATTGTTACTTTTATTTTTGCAAATAAGGTTACACTTGAAAAAACAAATTATGAATGGGTTAGAAATGCAATTTATTTGACACTTGCCTGTGTTGTTGATGGAGTTGTTTTTACCGTTTTATCAAGTATGGGTATTGTTGCTTTTGGTTCAATACTTTTAAATCTTTTAATTAAAATTGTTTTATATGTTGCAATTGCAATTGCTTTAGGTTTTTTTGAAAAATATTTAAACAGACATTTTGCAGTAAAAGTTGTTGAACATAAAAATAAAAAAGAAGAAGCTAACGAAGAATCAAAAGAAGTAAAAGAAGAAAAACCTGAAGAAGATAAAAAACAAGTAAAAGAAAAATCAAAAAAAGATGATACTGATGAAGATATTAACTATGAAAATATCTAAAAAATTTTTATTGACAATAAAATAAAAATTAGTATTATTAGTAAAGTAAAATCAAAAAGCAAAGGGAAAGTCCTTTGCTTTAATATGGGCAATTAACTCAGTTGGTAGAGTGTCACTTTGACGTAGTGGAAGTCAGCAGTTCGAGCCTGTTATTGCCCACCAAAATAAAAAGAACTCTTTTTTAAGGGTTCTTTTTTTTATTTAAAAAACATAAAAAAGTTTTATACTAAAAATCGTATAAAGCACTATTTATTTAGTATTTATCAAAAATACTCATTTAAAAATAAAAAGTTGTGTTATTTATTTGTTTTATATTTCATAAAAAAGTAAAATAAAAACAAGTTCAAAATTAAGGAGGAGATAATTTATATGAAAACTTATGAACTTTTACAAAAAAACGACAAAGAACTTTATGATGCAATTATGTTAGAAGCAGGTCGTCAAAGAAACAAAATTGAATTGATCGCTTCCGAGAACTTTGTTTCGGAAACCGTAATGGAAGCAAACGGGACAATTCTTACAAATAAATATGCCGAAGGATATCCTTCTAAAAGATATTATGGTGGTTGCGAATATGTTGATATGGTAGAAAGCATTGCTATTGAAAGAGCAACAAAATTATTTGGAGCAAAATATGCAAACGTTCAACCACACTCAGGTGCGCAAGCAAATATGGCTGTATTCTTTGCATTGTTAGAACCAGGTGATACTGTTTTATCAATGAATCTTGCTCATGGAGGACACTTAAGCCATGGTTCACCAGTAAATATGTCTGGTAAATATTGGAACATTGTTCCTTATGGTGTTTCAGAAAAAGAAAATACAATTAACTATGAAGAAGTAAGAGCATTAGCTTTAGAATGCAAACCAAAACTTATTTTGGCTGGAGCTTCAGCTTATCCAAGAATTATTGATTTTAAAAAGTTTGCTGATATAGCAAAAGAAGTTGGCGCTTATTTTATGGTTGATATGGCACATATTGCAGGTCTTGTTTGTGGAGGAGAACATCCATCTCCAGTTCCATATGCAGATATTACAACAACTACAACACATAAAACACTTCGTGGACCAAGGGGCGGTTTAATTTTAACAAACGATGAAGAAATTATTAAAAAAATAAACAAAGCAATTTTCCCTGGAATTCAAGGCGGTCCTTTAATGCATACTATTGCAGCAAAAGCTGTTTGTTTTGGTGAAGCATTAAAACCAGAGTTTAAAGAATATGCAAAGCAAATTGTTAAAAATGCAAAAGCTTTAGCAAATACTTTGTTAGAAGAAGGTTTTAAACTTGTTTCTGGTGGAACAGATAACCATTTAATGTTGCTAAACTTAACAGGTATGAAAGTTGATACTGGTAAGGAAGCAGAACACTTACTTGATGAAGTTGGTATTACTGTTAACAAAAATGCAATTCCTTTTGACACACAAAAACCATTTGTAACAAGTGGTATAAGAATTGGAACAGCGGCTGTAACTGCAAGAGGTTTTAAAGAAGAAGATGTGATTGAAGTGGGCAAACTTATTTCTCTTACATTAAAAGACTTTGAAAACAATAAAGCAGAAGTTGAAAAAAGAGTTGATGCTTTGTGCAAAAAATATCCTTTGTATGAATAAAAAAATAAAAATATTATAATAAATAAAAAAACACCTGATTTATTGTCAGGTGTTTTTTATTTTCACTATACATTTAAAAATCTTTTTGTTTTTGAAATAATTTGTTCAACAGTTAAGTTATTTACTGTAAAGCCGGCTTCTTTTTTGTGTCCACCACCACCAAATTGCATTGCAATTTTGTCAGCACACTCACTTATATTTGTCATTGTTTTTGTAGTAATATATCCGTCTCTAATCATAATCATTAAGAAAACATCAATATCTTCAATTTTTCTTAAATCTTCGGCAATACCTTTTACAAGTGTGTTGTGGCTTAGATTTTTAAATTCATCTAAACTTTGGTCAACAATAACATAATGGAACCCGTCAAATTTAATTTCGTTAACAAGTTTAGCAAGAGCTTTAAATTCATATAAAGACCTTTTTGCAAAAACTTTTTTAACAATATCTGCGTATGAGATACCACTGTTAATTAAATTTTGAGCAACCATAAATGTTTTGTTTGAAAGTCTTCTTGCAAAGCAATTTGTATCTGCCATAATGCCAGCATATAAAAGTGCACAAATATCTTTTGAAAGATTTTTCTTGCCTGTTTGAGTTATTATATTATAAACCATTTCACAAGTAGAACTAATACCTGGTTTTGAAAGGGTATAACTTGCTTCGTATAAGTTGTTTTGGTGGTGATCAATGTTTATGGTTGTAGTTGCTGCTTTGAAATAATCTTCATAATTTCCAAGTCTTGAAATTTCGTTTACATCAAGAGCTATAAAATTATAATTATTTTCAATAATTTTGTGGCAGATAAGGGAAGAATTTTCAAACCAAGCAATAACTTCCATATCTTTTTTTTCTAGCAAAACTTTTGCATTTTTTCCGTTTGCATTTAAAAACATAGCTAATGCTAAGCAAGAACCAATAGAATCTTGGTCTGGTCTAATATGACCAGCAAGATAAATCGGTGTTTCATTTGGAAGGTTTAATAAAATTTCATTGATTTTTTTATATGTTAACAATTTTGTTCTCCCATAAATGTGATATCGCTGTGGTTAATAACTGTGCTAATATCTGTATCTTTTGCTCTTTGTTTGTAAGTTGTTGTTGATATTTTGTCTTCAGATTCTTGTGATCTTGGAACCATATCAAACTCAATGTATGGGTAATTTTCTTTAATCCAAGAAAGTTCTGAAAGGCTTTGTTCGCCTTTTCTTTCTGGGTGGTTAATCCAGTCAGAACCTACATAAATTGCACAAGATTTTCCTTCTGCGTGAGCCTTGGCGAAAATATCAAGAACTTCTTGTGGTGGGGTAATATCATCGGCTGTTTCAAATGCTTCGTCAACACTTTTCATTGCAGAAACAGTTGCAATACGGTCTCCTGTTGGAGAATATGGAGATTTACCTTTACGTGCAATTGAATATCCATCTGTTTTTACACCAGCAAAAACATAATCTGCATCAATGCTTTCAAGGTAAGCTTTGTGTCCATCGTGGAACATGTCGTAAACACCAGGAACATAAGCATAGTCATATTTATGTTGTTGAGTAATAGGTCTTAATAAAACCGGTGAAATTTTTCTTGTTGGAATTTTTATTTCACCACTAGTTCCAATAACAAACGCACCAGAAACACCTTTAATTTGAGCAGCTCTTTGTTGTCTGTATTGTTGGCTGAAAATAGGTTCGTGATCAGAAACAGTTGAAGCAAGATTGTCGCTAAATACACCAATATAAACTTCTTTGTGGTTTCTTAACAAATGTTCAACAGCTTTAACGTCTTTTTCTCTTAAAACGTCCATAATACCTGACAAAACAACAGTTCCTTGTCTATATTCACCAGCAGTTTGTTCGTTAAGTTGTTGGAAAGTTTCATAAGGCATATCAACAATTTCTGCAATAGCTTGTTGGAAAGCTTCATCTTTTGAAATTTGAGGATTTTTGTAAATGCCTTTATAAACATATCTAAATACTCTGCCTACATCACCTTCAATAAGTTTTGTTTCCAAAACAGAATCTCTAAATGTGCTATCAGTAAATAATTCTTTGTGATGTTTATAAATAAAGCAGTATGAAGCAAATGTTGTACAAGCATTTCTAAACACTTCTGGATATTCTTCAAAAACTTCAACGTTTCTTGCATAAATTGTATCAATATCAGCAATAACAGCTTGTGCTTCTTCAGGAGACATTGTTGCTTTATTTAAATGATAATAAGCCAAAGCATCAAAGTAAGGATACATTTTGTCTGCAACCAATCTTCTTTCAGTTTTTGTTTTAAGTTCTGGTGCTTTATAAATTGGGTCGTGAGTTGCTTGGTGAGCAACATATTGATTTTTAGTTTTAATTTGAATTTCAACCGGAATGTCGCCTTGCATTACGTGAATTCTAAAATTTTTATAACCATCTTGTGTGCTATAGCCTTTTTCTGGCATTGGATCAAAAGATGTATTAACTAAATAGTTGTCAGAAGAAGGGTTTCTATCTTTTCCAAACCTTTTAATAACAGCTTGAGAAAGGGCTTGTCCTTGTTGCATGTTATCAACAATACTCATCAAGCCTAAATAGTCTTTTAAAACTGATGGAGCAGAAGAATAATCTTTTTCGCCAGAGTTTAATTTTTTTACAGTAGAAACGATTGACTTTAATCTTGCCAAAGTCAATTGAACATCCCCCATATTTTCTAGTTGAGATTTTAGGTTAACAACTAAGTGTTGAAAAATTTCATCTCCAGTATGTCTTGAAATGCTGGAAAGTATTTGTTTGTGAACTGGGTCTTTTATCTCTTTCATTTTTTATCACCTCAAAAACCTTTTAATTAAAACTCTTTAAAGTTTCTTTTAACATATTCATTAAACCTCTGTGAGTTTTACCCTCATAAGTTTTAATAACATGTTGTATCAGTTTGGTCTTTCTAGTTCTTTCAACAATGTCTTTGCTTGATTTTAACTTATTTAAACTGATAATGTATTCTGATAATTTTATCTTGTTTAAATATGCATAATCATCGTTAAGAAAAACATTGTTAAGATAATCAGGGTTTTCCCTGTCAAGCAAAAGCTTTGCGCCTTTAAAGGTAAATTTGTCATAGTCTTTTTCAACAAGGTCAATATTATAGCCTGTTTTTTTAGCTAATAAATATAAAAGGGCTGTCTTTAATACCATGTCCTCGTTTGTATCTCCGTCGTGGACAAGTGTATAAAGTACAGCCTGAATTTCATCAACCATGTTTGATGCTAAGTTTTTGCTAATATTTTCTGAAATATAATTTTTTACAAAATCAAAAGTTTCCAGCCACTTATCACAAAATGGCATAGATAACCAGTTTTCATCATAAGTAATGAAATCGGTTGTTTCTGCGTTTTCCATACTTTTTCCCTCTCTTTAAAATCTACTTAAATTATATTATGTTTTTTTTAATTAGTCAATGGACAACTTGACCAATATATTTTTTAAAAAGAAAAAACAATATCGTGTTTATTTTGAAAAAAACATTTTGTTTGTTATAATGCTTGCACAAGGAAAATTCATATAATGCAATTTAAATTACTTAACTTTCATAAACTTATAGGAAATTTTGCTTCTACTTTGGTTGGAACATTTATTCCTTTAATAATTTATAAAGCAACAGGTAGCCTAAGGCTTGCTGTCTTGTTTTTGTTTGGACAATGTTTATGCCGAATAATAGCAAACCATGTTTTTAAAAAGCTATATAATAATTATCCTCAACTAACTTTAATATTAAGAGTTATACCTCTTTTAATTTACAACATATCTTTAATATTCTTACAAGATTTTATGGTTATTGGTATTATTCTTACAACAATAAGTTATGGTGTAAGTTTATCTTTTAAAAATAATGCTTTAGGTGTTTTATTAAATTATTCAAGTCAAAAGAAATCAAAAAGCAAATTAGCCGTAACACGAATTATTGAAAGTTTAAGCGCAATTATTGCAAGTATTGCAGGTGGATTGTTTATTGATTGGAACCAAACAATTTTGATTGTTTTTAGTTTATCTTTATATATTATAAGCGTTTTACCTTTAATTATCTATTACATAATAAATAAAGGCAGGGTTGGTTTTAACAAAGATTTTACTTCAAATGCAGCCGAAGAATACGACAAAGACCCAATTTTAAAACAAAAAAGAAAAGAAATGGTCAAAACTTTTGTTCTTCAATACTTTTTGTTTTATGCAATTTTTTGTGTAGTAGATACTTTTACTAATATGTATTCTTTACACATTTTCTTATCTGTTCCAACTTTTGCAGTGGCCGGTTATTTTTCAGCTGTTTTCCAAGCTGCAAACCTTGCAGGTGTATTATTTATAAGTTGGCTGTCAAAAAAAGTAGACTTAAAAACACTAAACACAATTTTTGGTATAGTGTGCGCTCTTCCTTTGGGCCTTTTACCATTTATACAAAATTATGCTATTGTTTATCCCTTAATTTTTATTTTTGGTTTCTCATACGCAGTGTGTTCTTTCTTTATGATGGATGCTTTAATGACAAAGTGCAAAATCATAAATGCAACAAACAAAGCTTTGCTTGCAAGGCAAGACGGTCTTATGGTTGGTCAAATGGTAACACCAATTATTGTTATAATATTTAACTCTGTTGTTCCTATGTTTTTTGCAATGGTTACAGCTGTTGTTGTATACTCAATTTATACACATATTGTGGAAGAAAAACTTAGAAAAAAATTGGTTAATTACCTCGAAAATAACGAAATAGAGTGATTTTAACAAACAAAAAAAGCACTAATAATTTTAGTGCTTTTTATTTTATTAAAATTTAAAAGGTGTAACTTGATAAACATAGTAGTTTAACCAATTTATATAAAACAAATTTGCTGTGCTAGCCCATGTTTTATAAACTTTTTTGCAATCACTATCAGCAAAATAATTAACTGGTTTTTTAATTGGCAAATTTTTTGCCAAGTCTCTTTCATATTCTTTTTTTAATGTGTTTCTATCATATTCCATATGGCCGGTTAAAAATATTTTTTTATTGTCCTTGCTTTTTGCGATTGATAAACCAGTTTCTTTAGTCTCACTTAAAATAACCAAATCTTTTACTTTTCTTACATCTTCAATATTAACTGTTGTGTGTCTTGAGTGTGGAATATAAAAAATATCATCAATACCCTTAAACAAAGGTTCATGTTTTTCGTTGTGTTTTTCATGAGCAAAAACACCAAAAACCTTTTCAGGCAACTCGGTTTTTTGTATGCCATAATGATAATAAAGTGCAGCTTGTGCACCCCAACAAATATAAATTGTGCTGGTTACATTTTTATCAGCGAAATCAAAAATTTGTTTTAATTCGTCCCAATATTTTACATCTTCAAACTGCATTGTTTCCACGGGTGCGCCTGTTATAATCATACCATCAAAATGTTTGTCTTTGATATCATCAAAATTTTTATAAAATTTATCAAGATATTCAGTTTCGGTATTTTTACTTTTATAAGTTTTTGTATTGATAAGAGTTATATTTATTTGAAGAGGAGAGTTTGACAATAATCTCATAAATTGAGTTTCAGTTTCTTTTTTTGTAGGCATTAAATTTAAAAGTGCAATTTCAAGAGGGCGAATATCTTGTGAAAAAGCTCTTTCATCGTTCATTACAAAAATATTTTCTTCTAATAATTTTGAGTAAGCGGGAATATCTTTTGGTATAACAATTGGCATATCAAAACTCCTTAAATCTTTTAACTAGGGTATACTATAACACAAAAAAATAAAAATGCAAAAAAATAAAACTTTTTAATTAAAAACGAAAATTTGTTTTTTGTTTAACATAAAAAATTTTTTATGTTATAAAGAAAATAATAAAGGTTAAAAAGGGGGATTTTTAAGTGCATATTCACATTGATTTGGGGGCAATTTTCTCTTGGTTGTTTAGACGCAAGAAAAAAGATAAAGTAGAACATACCGTTATTGAAGGCAATGAGGTTTCTTCAACACCGGCTGAACAAGTGGCAGGAAACACACAAGAAGTTGTAAAAGAAAGACCTGTTGTTACAGCAGCAGATGCTCTTGACTTTTATGAACAAATTGGTGCTTTTGAAGAATTAAATGTTCAAGATGAATCTTTAAAACAAAAACTTTGCAATGACTTAGCTGCAATTATGAACGAAATGGAACAATCTGAACAAGCTGCACAAGATGCTTTTATTCGCGTGCTAAATCAAAACGGATTAAACGCAAACTTACGCCTAGCAAATATGTTTGCAACTAGTTATATGGAATCATACGTGTATAATGAAGAATAATTTTAAAAAGGGAACTACTAATTTTTAGCAGTTCCTTTTTTATTTTAGGATTTATGTGACATTAAAAACACGATAAATTATCAAACAAAAAGTTTTTATTTAAAATATAAAATCAAATAAAGTTGACTTTAAAAAAGCCTAGTGATATTTTACTTATATTAAAAGGAAGATGAGAAAAATGGAATTAATGTTTGATAATGCAAATATAAAAACAATTAAAGAATTTGCAGAAATTTATCCTTATGTAGGTGTTACAAGCAACCCAACAATTATTAAAAAAGAAGGAAAAATAGAGTTTTTTAATCACTTCAAAAAAATTAGAGAAGTTATTGGAAAAGACAAATCTTTACACATTCAAGTTGTTTCTCAAACAGCAGAAGAAATGATTAAAGAAGCTGAAAAAATTGTAGAAAAAATTGATAAAGATGTTTATATTAAAATACCTGTTACAGAAGAAGGTTTAAAGGCAATTAAAAATTTAAAAAGCAGAGGATTTAAAATTACAGCAACTGCTATTTATACAAAAATGCAAGGATTAGTTGCAATTGCTGCTGGCGCTGATTATATTGCACCATATTTCAACCGTATTCAAAGTAGAGGATCTGATGCAGCAGCAACAGTTGCTTGCTTTAGACAAAACATTGATTATTTTGGCAAAAAAACAAAAATTTTAGCTGCAAGTTTCCACCATGGTGGTCAAGTAATAAAAGCACTTCAAGCGGGTGCTGACGCTGTTACTCTTCAACCAGATTTGTTAAGAGAAATGGTTTGTGTAAATCCAACAAACTACATTGAAAATGCCGTTACAACTTTTGCTGCTGATTGGGAAGAATCACAAGGCACAAAATCAATTTTAGATTGTGAATAAAAAAAAACAAAAGAGAGCTTTTAAAAGGCTCTCTTTTTATTTGCTATTTTTATTAAATTGTAGGTTTAAAAATTCAATTCTTTTTAATAAACCTTGTTCAACAATTTCACTTTTTTTAACAATGTCATAACCAGGAATTGTTCCTTTTGTGTGGTTTTCAAAAACTTCAACACGGGTTTTAGATAACTCAGTTGCAAAAAGTTTTCCTTCATCTCTTAAGCAATCAAATTATCAAAAACAATATTAACACAAACAATTAAAAATAATAAAATAAATTAAAAATAAAAAACAAAAGAAAACAAAAAGTTCGTTTTTTATTTTTTTTTAAAGCTTTTATGTGTATAATATTTAAAACTTAAATGGAGAAAATTATGGGATTACAACAAAATATCGGCGCTTATTGTAGGTTTAGAAATCAACAATTTAGAAGTTATTGTTCAGAAAATGGTTTGCAATTAGATGCAAACGCACAAAGAATGTTTTTTGAATCAGAAAGAATAAAAGTAGATGGTCAACCAAACCCAGTTTTTAAAGAAACAATGAAATTTGTTTCTGCTTATGTTGACCCTATACCAAACAAAGTTAATTTATATAGTATATTAAGAGGACCACAATATAAAGATTTTTTAACATTAAATGGATTGCAAGATACACCAGAAAGCAAAAGTTCTTTTTTTAATCATGACATGTTAAAAGATGGTCAACCAAATCCAGAATTTTTGTCAGCGATATCTTATGCAAATTTGATGTCTGAAACTGAAGTTAGAAGGGGTGCCGAAATCTATGCCTCTATAAAAAAACAAGAATACCAACAATTTTTAGCAGCAAATCAAACTGCCGATGGATTGTATAGCAAAGCTAAATTTTTTACTCAACAAAGAGATGCCGGCAAAGCACCAAATTCTGATTTTAAAGAAACAATGAAAATTGTTTCTGTAATTAAAGAACATGCTGAAACTGCAAGCAAATATGCTCAAGCAAGACAAACTCAATATCAAGAATTTATTACAGAAAAAGGCATGCAAAATTCACCAGAAGCAATAGCAAGTTTTTTTGTTAAAGAAAGAGAAAAAGTAGATGGTCAAGCAAACCCAGTTTTTGTTGAAACTCTTTCAAAAATTTTATCACCAGAAAAAACAGCAACTGCAACTACCGTAAAAGTTCAAGATACTCCAACTCCAGTTGCCGAAGCTCCAGTAGTAGCAGCCGAAACAGTAGTTGACCAAAATGTTACTCCTTCTGCTTCTTCTAACACACAAACAGCTACAACTCCTGCTTCTACTATAGAAAAAGATGCACCAAAAATAACCCCAAGACAAGATTTTAAAAATATGTCTATGGACAAACTTACTGCCTATGTTAGATTTGGAATAAATGACAATGGACCACAAATGGTGCCATATTTATCAGGGGGAATGGGAAGTATAACTGAAGAAGTTATTCCTGCGGCAATGGAATATTTGTCAAGACAACCAAACATGGCAAGTATTGAATTAAAAGACTTAAATGGAATTGATTTAAATATAACAAAAGATAGCACACTAGAAGGTTTAGCAAGTCAATGGGAAGCAGCAATGCAAGCAAAAGTTGCTGAGGCTCAAGCAAGAAGAGAAGCTGAGGCATCAGCAGCTTCAAGCACAATAGTTTCAGAATCAATGAGGGCAAAATATGGTGATTCATATGATTTAGATGGTATTGCTGCAGGTCCAAACCCAACAGAAGTTTTAAGCGATTTACCTGCTTTTGACAACTTAGCAAAAGGTCAAGCAATGACTCAAGATCAAACACAATTTGTTAACCCAACAGCAGATCCAATGCTTACTCAAACAATTACAACAAATACATAACAAAAATAGAGAGCCACAAAAAAGTGGCTCTTTTTTATTTTAAATAAAAGTTTGTTTTATTTAAACAAATATTTATTTTTTTAAAACTTAAAATGTTGTTTGCTTGAAAACTATTAACTTTTATATTATACTTTTTCATATTTATTTAAGGAAAAAACAATGAAAAGTATTTATACATATTATAAAGAAAGATTGATTGAAATAAGCGGAAAAAATAGAAGTTTATACTTAAAAAACTTTAATAGAAAAAACGGCTATGATGTTGGAAAAGTTTTGTATTCAACACCAGAAAAAGCTGAAGAACTTTTAGATCTTTTGTGGAAGGGCAAAAGCCTTCCATTTAAACTTATTTGCAAAGATAATAAAGATGCAATTTGGGCAGCGCACAAAGTAAATGAAAAATACCCTGATCAAGAATTTGCCGATGATAAAGAAAAGCAAAAATATTTGCGAATGAAAAAAGAGTTTGCAAAAAAGGTTTATGAGCAAGAAGTTCAAAACTTAAAAGCCTTAAAAAGAGAAATTAACGAGATTGAAAAAGAAACAGGAAGATACGAATTGTTTTTGTGTTACCCATTTGTTTATGGCTCAGTAAGAAACTATACCTTTAAAGCACCTCTTTTAATGTTTCCTATTGATATTGATATTTTAGATGAAAACAATGTTAATATCAGTTTAAAACACGGCGATAAAGTTCAATTAAATAAGGCTTTAATGCTTGCAATTGCAGATAGCAACCACCTTAATTTGCAAGATATGGAAATGGAATTTGATAATCTTGAAAGCAAGTTTAAAAACCTTCCGGACCTGCTTGCATATTTAAAAACTTTTGGCGTAAAAATTCAATACGAACCACGCAAAAATATGTTTGCTTACAATCGTTATCCTGAGCCAACCGAAAGAGATAAAATGGAAGTTAAACATTTGTGTTTGTTATCTCGTTGCAGTTTGGCAAATGCGATTTATTCTGACTATTCAGCATTAGAAAAAAAGCATTTAACAAATGATAGTATTAATGAACTTTTGAATATAAAAACAAGCAAAGAAAAACCTTCAAAAAACAATAATTTGTATTTAATAAACAATGTTGACTTTGCCCAAGAACAAGTTGTTAAAAAAGTTAATGAAAATGGTAATATGGTTATTTATGGCCCACCTGGAACAGGAAAGTCACAAACCATTGTTAATATTATTTCTGACTCAATTTGCAAAAACAAACCTGTTTTGGTTGTATCACAAAAAAGAGCAGCTTTAGATGTTGTTTTTAATCGTTTAACAACCTTAAATAGTAAAGCAATGTTTTTAATAAATTCTGAAAAAGAAAAAAGGCTTTTTTATGAAAGATGTTTTGATGCTCACCAACAAATATTAAAAACAAAGTATAATGATAATTTGCAAAAAGAGCTTGACGAAACATTGAAACAACTTGAAATAGAAGTAAAAAATTTAGAAGAAATTTCAAATTGTTTAAATCAAAAAACAGAGTTTGGCATTTCTTTGCAAGAAATGTATTACAACTCTTATAAAATAGGCAAAAACACAACAGAATATGATATATATAAAGCGCTATTAAAAAACAAAAAGTTAATGGATTTTAACCATGAAGAACTTGTAAAAGCTTTGTCTATTTTAAAAGAAAAAAACAAAGCAGAGTTATATTACAATTTTGTTGAAGAAAAGAAAAAGAATCCGTTTATTGATCACTTAAAAACAGATTTAAGCGTTCATACTTTAGCTGAAGTTCAAAACAAACTTACAAAAATTTTGTCAGAAAGACAAACTTTATTTGATGTTGCTCATTACAAATATTCAAGACAAATTTTAACTTATTATTCTCAAGTAAAAAATCGCAAAAACTTAAAACCTCTTGTTAAAATGGTTGCAAAGTTTGAATATCCTAAAACGGAAAATTTCTTAAAAATTAGTTGCTTTTTATTCCCACTTTATCCTTTTGCAAGAATAAGTATGAATAAAAAAGAAAAACTTGTTTCTGAAGAATTTAAAAAGACTGCAAATGCAATTGAAGAATATATTTCTGAATATGAATTTTTAAGTTCTGTTTTAACTGAAGCAGGATATTTGATGGCTTTAGATAGTGTATTAAACGGAAACACAAACACATTAAGATTAATTCTTTCCGCAGTAGAAAATTATGTTGAATTTAAAGATACAAATTTAACTTTAAAAAATTTAAGTGAACAACAAAAACTTGTTTTAAACTTTGCTTATAAAAATGCAAATTCATATGTAAAATATAAACAAATTTTAATTAGACTTTTACCAATAAGAATTTATCACGAAGTTGTTAAAAACGAAGCAACCATGCAAACCAATTTGTCTGCAATAGTTGACTTTGAAAATATAAGGGCAAGAATTGCAAGCCTTAAACAACAACAAAACGATTTAAGCAAAGCAATAGCTGAACAAAGCTTTAACGAGGAATATAAAAAACTTATTGACGGAAGTTTAGAGTGCAAAGACTATATTTATCAAATTTCCAAAAAACAAAATTTGTGGCCAATTAGAAAGACCATTGAAGTTTATGGAAAATATTTGTTTAAATTGTTCCCATGTTGGTTATTGTCACCAGAAAATGTTTCAACAATTTTACCACTTAAAAAGAATATGTTTGATGTTGTTTTATTTGATGAAGCTTCCCAAGTGTTTATTGAAAACACAATACCATCAATTTTCCGTGGCAAACATATTGTTGTTGCAGGAGATGCTAAACAGTTAAGGCCAACCACAACTTTTATGAAAAGGTATATGGGTGCAAATGTTGATGATGAACAAGATTATTCAAAACAAGCAGCTTTAGAAGTTGAAAGTTTGCTTGACTTAGCTGTTTCTCGTTTTAACAGCGCAAACATTACATACCACTATAGAAGTAAAAAACAAGAATTAATTGATTTTTCAAACAAAGTTTTTTACAATGGCACGCTCCAAATTGCACCAAATGTTAATAAAGAAATTAGAAACAAACCAATTGAAAGAATTTTGGTTAATGGTCTTTGGAACGATAGAAAAAATATTGTTGAAGCAAAACGCGTTGTGGAATTGTTGAAAAACATTTTAAAAACAAGAAAGAATAATGAAACAATAGGCATTATTACTTTTAACGTTGAACAAGAAACTTATATTGAAGATTTAATTGAACAAGAGTGTTTAATAGACACCTCTTTTAGAAATTTAATTATAAAAGAGCAAAACCGTGTAGAAAATGGCGAAGATGTAAGTTTGTTTGTTAAAAACCTTGAAAATGTTCAAGGTGACGAAAGAGATATTATTATCTTTAGTATTGGCTATGCAAAAAATGAATTTGGCAAAGTTAACTATACTTTTGGTTCTCTTTCTGTTGAAGGTGGTGAAAACAGACTTAATGTTGCTATTACCCGTGCAAAAAGCAAAATTTATGTTGTAACAAGTATTGAGCCAGAAGAGTTAAAGGTTGACACTTCAAAACACCCTGGTCCAAGATTGTTAAAAACTTATTTAACATATGTCCGTGCTGTTTCTGATGGTAACCACGAAGAAGTTAAAACAATTTTATCTAGTTTTGGTGAAAGTGTTAACACAACAAAAACATTCTCAACTGTTTTGCCAATTGAAAATCAAATTGCAACAAGCTTAACAAAACTTGGTTATAAAGTTGATATTGACCTAGGAAATAGCAATAGCAAAATTTCTCTTGCTGTTTATGATAAAGAAACAGATAAATATTTGTTGGGTATTGAAACAGACCAAAGTGTTCTATCACAATCTGCTTCTGTTTTAGAAAGAGATGTTTACAGAAACAACTTTTTAAAATCAAAAGGTTGGAAGATAGTAAGAGTGTGGAGCAGAGATTGGTGGCATAACGCAAATCAAGTAATAAACAACCTTGTAAAAACAATTGAAAAACAAAAAAGAAAAGCATAAAAACAAAAGAAAAAACACCAAAATTCATTGGTGTTTTTTTTGTTAAGTTCGTTTAAAAAAACGTAAAAAAATAAATAAAAAAATACTAAAAAATTTTTAAAGTTTTCCACAATTTTTTGGTTTTTGTGGATAAGTATTTTTTAAAAATTTTTGTAAAAAAATTAAAAAATAAAGTTGTTAAATATGCCTAAAAATACGACAAAAAAGCCTTTATAGTATTGACTATTTTTTAGCAATATGATAGACTTAATTTGTCTAAAATAATATAAAAAAATGTGCTAAAAATAACAGGTAATTTTTGCACTTTTTTAAGAATAAAAATACATTTAGTGGGCCTAAAATTATTTGCTAAAAATAATGTAAAATTCTGCTGATGTATTTTTTTGTAGTGCGTTTTTTTATAAAAAAATTAAAGGGGTTTTAAAATGAAAAACAAATCAATCAAAATGTTGTTAGTGGCAATTGTTTTGATGCTTGGCTTTATTACAAGCGCATTTGTTGGCATAAATTTTTCTTCACAAGTTTATGCTCAAGCAGAAACAACCACACAACAATACTACGACATTAGAAGTGGTTCATCAATGTACATCACCAAAGATGTTGTAACACAATTTGCTGGTAATTATACTAGCAATACTAGTCACGGGGATGCAACACATATTGAATATAAATACTATGTGGATGACACATCTGTTGGAGGTCTTTCAGTAGTAAAAACACAAGACCAACAAGAACACTTATACAGAGTTGAAAAAGTAACAAAAACAAACTATATAGGTTGGGGTAAATTGGGTTATTATGATAGCTCAGAATCTTCACTTGTTGAAGGGTCAACTGGCTCATTTATTACAAGAGTTTATAGTTTTTTAAATGTTGCTATTGATGAAAACTCTGTTTTGCCTGAAGGGGCAAATCCTCAAATTGCTGTTATAAAAAATGCTGAAGTTGCAGCAAGCGAAGCTGAGGGTTACAAAGTTTTTTCAACAGATAGTATTGAAATTTCTGTTCCACAAATTGAGGGTTACAGATCAAGCATTACTGTTGATGGAGAATCTGTTACATCAAACACTCTTACTGGTGTATTAGAAGATAAAGATATTAAGGTTTTGTATACAGAAGATACAGATGCAGTTGTTTCTTTTGTTGAAACAAACAAAGTTTCTTATTCTGTTTTAGTTGACGGTAAGGTTGTAGAGTACAAACCAACACTTGTTATTTCAGCAGGTAAATATGTTGAAATTACAGCAACAGTTTCAGATGTAAACTATAATATGAATTCTCTTACAGCAAATACTGAAGAAGAATTTGTAAAAGTTTCTGATGACGAATTTGTTGTTAAGTTTACAACTACAGAAAAAGCTGAATATACCGTTTCTTCAAGCATAATTGCTTCAAACAGTTCAATTTCTATGGGCTTATCAGAAATGAAAGATTTGGCACTATATGCCTCTGTTTCAGTGTCTTATACAACAGCTGATGGTCAACCAGCAACTGTTAGTGGCTCAGATATTGCTTGGGGCAATGCAAACAATATTAAATACAACACACCTATCACTTTTACTTTAAATCTTAACGATGCAAATAAATATGATATTTCAGTTTTTGAAGTAAAAAACAAAGCAGGTCAAGTAGTTGCAACTGCAACAAACGATAATTGCGATAAAAAAATAATTACATTTACAACAGGTGTTGGCGAACAATATTCTTTAAATTTTGCTGTTGTAGAAACAACAAGTGTTATTAAATTAAGCAATGCAACACAAGATATTTTAAAAGCTGAAAACAGCAATATTGTTGAAATTAAAATAACAAATGCTGGTTCAACAACTGTTATCAATAGTCAAAATGCTGATACAAAAATTGAGGCATTAAAAGAAACTGATATTACAGTTGAATATGTTTTAGCTGAAGGTTATTCATTAAACACTTATACAATTTCAGAAGTTGTTGCAAATACAAATGAAAATACAAATATTTCAACATTTACAACACCAAGTGTTAAAAAGACAATTGAAATTAATGTTGATGCAAGATATACAAGAAACCAAATTGTTTTAGATGCAAGAACACAAGAACTTGTTAATAAAAATTATTTAACAGTTTTGGTTAATGGTAACACTCTTACTGACAATGTTTATATTGCAAGAAATACTTTTGTTGAAGTTTCTGTAGCAATGACAGAACAAACAAGTGATGAAATTGAAAGTTTTGAAATTTCATATAATGATCAAGCTTATGTAGGCGATACTCTTACAGGAACAATCGCTTTTTATACTGAAGAAAACACAGTATTTACAATTTCTGTTCAAACAAATACAACAGAAAATAGTGTAGAATTAAAATCAACTGTTTTAGATCAAATAAATAATGGATTTATTACATCTGTAAAAGTTAATAATACACAATATACAAACTCAACAATTTCTACTGAAAAATATGAAAATATAGTTGTTGAAGTTGAAACCCCTAATAATTATAAAATTACAAAATTTGCAGTATATGCAAACAATGAAGAAGTTGTAGTAACTGCAAACGAAAACACATATACATTTACTGGCGACAAATCAACACTTTATGTTGTTGAAATTGAAACAATTACAACAGACAATGTTGTTAAATTTGACCAAGAAACAATCAACGCATTAAATAAAGGACAAATTAGTGTATTTACAGTTAATGGCGCTGAATTTGATGTAAACCAAAATACTTTGGTAATAGCAAAAAATAGCGAAGTTATAATAATTGCAACTCCAGACAACAAAAACTTAGTAAATAATGTTTATGTAAATGGCAATGCAGTTGTAAATAATTCACAAGAATATCCTATTTATAAAGCAACATTTGTTACTGCTGAAACAACAGAATATGTTATTTCAGTTTCTTTAGAAGATGCAACAAACACAATCAGTTTTGTTGGTGGCCAATCATCAGTTTGGGTTAAATATGGCGAAAAAACCTATGGAATTGAAAAAGCTTTACCAAGAAACACAGAAGTTAAAGTTGTTGTTTCTCCTGTAAAGGGACAATACATTGCAAACTATAGCATAGAAAATGTTGAAGGTTTACAAAGTTTTTATAACGAAGGCAACCTTGAATTGGTATTTACTACAGATGCAAAACAAACTTATGTTTTAAGCATTGAAGAGGCAAACGTTTTTGAAGTAAAAAATAGCGATTATGTTATTAATGAACAAGATGTTATTTTAATGATTCAAGGCGAAGAAGAAAACAGAGAAATAGTATACAATGCAATTTGGCAAAATGTTTTCAAAACAAATACAAGCATTACTTTGCAAGAAGTTTCATTTGAATATCTTGCAGGAACATCTCATATAGATTTGGGTGTGTTTGGAGAATATGATGTAGATTTTTATTATTCAATTGACGAGGCTATTTCATTAACAAAAGATCAACTTTGCAGTTATTTTAGTAAAAAAATAAATGGTGTTCTTTCAGCAGAATTTATTGCTTCACTTATTTCAGATGAAAAAGCAAACGAAATTATTAATTCTTTACATGATTTTGGTTGCCAATCTACTGAAACTATTAAATTAATTTACGCAGGCAGCAACAATTACAAAGCTTGTGAAATAACAAATGTTGTTCAATGTATTGATTTAAGAGAAGAAATTACACTTGATCTTGAAGATGAAGTTTATGTAGATTATGGTTGCTATTCAGACAATAGATTTGTTATAGATATGCTCCTAGAAAATCACCTTGGTGCAGTTGCTGGCAGCGAACAAATTTCTACATTAAACGATCAATTATTCTTATCATTAAACACAGTTGGGTTGGAAGTTGGAACTTATGAAGTTAGAGTAACAAGTCCAGCAACTTATAATTACAAGTCAGCTAGCAAAAATGTAAAGGTAGTTGTAAATAAAGCAACAGTTAAAACAGAAATTGCAAGCGACATTGTAAATTATCAATTAGTTCAAGATGGAACAGTTAATAAAGATTATATTGTTAACATTAAACCAAATATTGCAATTGAAAATGAAGTTGTTGACCATGTTTATTTTGTAATGGGATTAGATATAGTTAATGGTGAATTAATTGCAAAAGTTGATTTAAGTAAAATTTGGAACACAAACAATTCTACAGAAAACTTTATTGTGAATACAGCAATTAATACAGCTCTTGATTATTTTGATAAAGATAGACAAGGTTTAACTCTTGCACAATTTGTTGAATTTGCTCAAGCACTTTCAAAAACAATTAGTAACGAAGGTTTAACTCTTGATGAAAGTTATTTAGGCAAAGTTGTTGAATTATTAAACACAGCAAACCAAGCAATTGATATTAGAGTTTTAGTTCTTAATGATGGAACAGACATTACACCTCAAAATCACGGTATTTATTTTGTGGGTGTTGTAACAACAGACAAAAACTATAACATGACTGCTGATGCAGGATATTTAGTTATTACAGCAGAAATTGTTGAAGTTGATTTTGTTGAAGATAACATTGAAAACAATTTAAGAAAATTTGAATATGATGGCACACAAAAACAAATGACAGCAGAAGCATATGATGTTAACAGCCAAGTAATTGCTGGAAACATGAAATATTATTATGTTGGCATTCAAACAGATGGAACTTTCTATGCAAAAGAAACAGCACCTATTCATGCAGGTTCATATTCAGTTTATGCATTATTTAACAATGCTCAAGAAGGCGCCTTGCCTACACAAGTTGGTCTTGGTATTGGTGCAATGATCATTATGCCTTCAACTAAAGCAGAAGTTAAAGTTGAAAATAAAGTTCACACATACAATGGTGAAAATGTTGATTTATTGTCAATGGTAACAGTTAATAATAATGATGCAAAAGTTGCTTATATTACAGCAAATCTTAAAGTAAATGGAGATTTTGCTAAAGAAGGTTTTGCAGCAGTTGATGGCAGAGTTAACATTGATTTCCCAGCAAGATTTGATAATATCTTAAAACAATATTTTGCAAAAGAATATGCTGAAGGTGTTAATATCAACAACTTTGTTGAATTATTAAACACAGCAAAAGAAAAATTAGTTTCTTATGGTTATACAGTTGAAGCTGTTGACAACCTTATAAACACATTATCTCAAATGCCAAACTTTGTAACAATTACATTTGAAGAAACAGCAAATGTAAACCCTGTTGACATTGGGGTATATTTGGTAGGAGCAGTTGTTTTTGATCCTGACTATATGCCAAAGGCAAGTATGGGTGTATTGGTAATTCAACCAGAAGTAACAGTTGCTGATATGGTTTGGAATTATACAGATAAAAATGGAGTTATTACATCTCCAATCTTAACAAAAATTGATATGACAGCAACAGTTGTTGGTCAAGAAGTAAAAGCACAATATGTTTATTTTGGATTTGATGCACAAGGCAATTTCGTTAAAGTAACAGATGTTAAAGATGTTACAAACGGTATTTGGTTACAACTTGCTTATGTCAAAGCAGAAATTGAAAATGAAACTATTATTGCTATGCCTATTGCAAGAATGTTTGTAGTTGTTCCACAAAACGTTGAAGTAGAAGTTGAAAATACAAACGAAAACAACACAGTTATTTATCAATACAATGGTCAAAGCCAAGAAGTTTCTGCTGTTATAAAAAATGAAGGTTTTGATGCAGAAAATGTTTCAATTATCTATTCAGGCGTAGATAGTTTAGGCAACAAATACTATAGCAGTGTTGCTCCAACAAATGCTGGCGTATACACAGTTATTGCTACTTATGTAGAAAAAGATGGTCAAACAGTAAATTATGCTGGTATTACAATTGCTGAATTGGTAATTGAACCTGCAGAAAGTGAAGTTGTTGTTGAAGATACTGTTGTTTGTCATGACGAACAATCACACAACATTACTTTTGTTGAAGAAGAAAACTTTGAATATATTTTTGTTGTAAAAAATAATAACGAATTAAATGTTGTATTCCCAAGCAATTGGAATGTTGATTTTTCTTCTATTGAAGAATATTTAGCAAAATATTCAGCAGAGATCCAAGCAATTGTTGAAGAATATGATATTCAAAATATTGTTATTAACCAAACAATGCCTACAGAAATTGGCGAATATGTTGTTTATGTAATTGCTGTTAGAGCAAACTACAAAACAGCTGTTTCTCAAGGCGTGTTAACAATTCAAGATCATACACCAGTTGTTGATAGTGCTGTTGCACCAACATGCACAACAACAGGTTTAACAGAAGGATCTCATTGTTCATTATGTAATAAAATTCTTGTAAACCAAGAAATTGTTGAAGAGGCTCCACATACAGCAGGTGAATGGGTTGTTGTTGAAGAATCAACTTGCACAGTTGCTGGTTGGGAACATAAATTGTGCACAGGTTGTGGAAAAGAACTTGAAAAAAGAGATTTGCCTTTAGCACAACATAAAACAGTTGTTAACGCAGCAAAAGCCCCTACATGTACAGAACATGGTTGGAGCGAGTATTTAACTTGCGAAGATTGTGGTTACACAACACGTAGCCAAATTGAAGCTTTAGGACACGTAGCAGGAGATTGGATTACAGTAAGAACTTCTACATGTTCACAACACGGTTTTGCGCACAAATTATGCACAGCTTGTGGAGAAGAACTTGAAACAAAAGATTTAGAAAAAGAAGCTCACCATGCAATCCATCATGCAGGAAAAAAACCAACTTGCATACAATATGGTTGGAATGCTTATATTGTTTGCAGAGATTGTGATTATTCAACATACTCAAGAATTGAAGCTTTAGGTCATACACCTGTAACAGACAAAGCAGTTGCATCAACATGTTCAGCAACAGGTTTAACAGAAGGTAAACATTGTTCAGTATGTAATGTAACAATAATTGCACAAAGACCAACAGATAAAATCGCTCATACTTTTGGTGATTGGAAAGTAAAAGTTTGTGCTACACAAACAACAAATGGTATTTATGAAAGAGAATGTTCAAAATGTGATCATAAAGAACATAAAACAATTGCTGCTTATGGCAACAAAGAAATGGGAACAGTTAATGTAACTGAAAGTCAAAACGGAAAAGTTGTTGTAAATACAAACAAAATTAAAGAAGCAATTGTTGAAGCTCAAGAATCAGGTAAAAATGAAGTTGTAATTTCTAACGATACATCAAAAGATTTAACAAATATTGAAATTTCTAAAGAAGCATTACAAGACATTATCAAAGCTGATAGTTCTCTTACAATTGAAAATTCAAAAGTAAATGCTACTTTTGATGAACAAGCATTAAACACAATTATTAATTCTTCAAATAACAACTCAAGCGTTGAGTTTGATATTAGAATTGTTAATAATGATCAATTAAATAATTTGCAAAAAGAAGCTATTGAAGATGTTAAAGTTTCAGCAGTAATCAGCGCACAAGTTATTTGTGATAATGTTGTAATTTCAGACTTTGGTGGTGGAAAAGTTCAAGTAAAAATTCCTTTTGAAATTGAAAGAGGAAAAAATGCTGAAGATTTCAAAGTTATGTATATTGCTGATGATGGTTCAATTGAAGAAATACCTACTTCTTATGTAAATGGAGAATTAGTTGTTGAACTTGAACACTTCTCAGAATATGTAATTGTTGATATGTCTAAAAACGCAGGTTTAAGCACAGCTGCAATCGTATTAATAGTTATGTTATCAGTTATCGTTTGCTTTGCTGTTGTTATGATTGTTAGAAAAGAATTGGTAAGATAATTCTTTATTTCAAAAATAAAAGACAATTCAAACAAAAAAATAATAAACAAAAAACCTATTAGTTCATCCTAATAGGTTTTTTTTCTTAAACACATATAAATTTTTTATTTTTCACATACTCAAAAAACACAAAAAAATCACAAAAACATTATCTGCCCAAACCAAGCCCCTCCTCCCGGGGTGAAGGGCTCTGAACACTGCGAAATGGGGCAAAATTGTGGCAAAAACACATCAGAACCTATTAAAACACAACAAAATAGTACAAACTCAACTCTAAACACTACAAAAGACCAATCGGTTCCAGAGAAGACTGAATATGATGATTAGATAGTCAAACAAGCAAAGAAACTAAACAAAGGCCAAAAGGTCAGCCCCGAAGAAATCAACCTGCGCTATGATGGACTAAAACGCAAAGATATGTTCAAAGAAATCACCGACATAAATTTCAACACCTTCGTAGCCTATCGCCACCTAATCGCCATAGCCATCACCTTCGAAAACGACCACGGCAAATCGGTGGACCATTACTTGAAGAAGTATGGACTATTCTAAAAAAAGCCCGTTAGAAATAATGGGCTTTTTATAATTTAATTTTGATTGCTATATGGAAATTTATGGAAAGTGTGATATAATTGACTTAGGAGAAACAATATGATAGAAATTGCTGGAGTTGAATTTATTGCTAAACAAGATTATTTTATATGTTATATTAATGAATTCTCAGAAGAGATCAAGGATTTGATTAGGAAAAATCTTTGTATGATTTGCAATGGGAAATCCGCTGCAGAGAATCCCAAAGAGTATAATAATTATAAAAATACACTGATGCAATTAAATGAAAGAATAAAGAAGAAATCTGATTCGGCTTTAAAAATAGGAATGATTGGAGAATTAATAGTTCATGCAATTTTTTCAAATTATTTTTCAGATTATCAGTCACTGTCTCCATTTTTTAATTTAGAAGAAAATAATATAAAAAAAGGATTCGATTTGGTTTTATTGAAAGATAATGAAATTTGGATAAATGAAGTTAAATCTGGCAAAATCCATGAGAATAAAACACAAGATGAGACAATTGTTGAATTATTAAATGTTGCCAAACTTGATTTAAAAGATAGATTAAATAATGGAAATCTTACTTTGTGGACTAATGCTATAAATCATGCGAAAATTGCATTAGACAAATATAACGATGAAAAGGATGTTGTAGAGGATATATTAGGTTCAATATATATTGAAACATTGAATGATCGCTTTCAAGGAAAAAATACAAATGTGTTTTTAACAGCGGTATTGTTTCATGATATGAACCATAAGTTTTTAAATGAATCTATAAAAGCAAAAAAAGAAAGAATTGTTAATGAATCATTATTTAAAAATGTTATAGTATTAGCCTTACAAAAATCATTATGTGAAACAATTATTAATTTTTTAATAGAGGAGGCTGAATGAAAGAAATAACATTAAAAAGATTAAAAAATACAGCCTTTGTTGAGGTATATGAAAAATTAATTACCGATAAAGAATTAACAGAAGATGAAAAATTTAAGTTATTACAAATTGCATTAGTTTTTTTTAATAGTAATAATAAGAACATAAGAGATTTGGGGTATAGAATTATTGTTATATATTGTAATAAGTACGATTTTTATCAGCCACTTTATGAGATTGCTATGAACAATGGTTTGTATCCTATTGCAAAATTTATAGAAATGAAGATGGCAAAAAGCAATTTACATACTGAATTAAATAGTATTTATTTAGATAGATTTACGGACAATAATATTGTTTTGACACAAGAACAATCGAATCTTAATGAGTTTTACAATAAAAATATTGATGAAACTATAGCTGTTGTGGCCCCGACATCATATGGTAAATCTGAGTTGATTATTAATTCTGTAAAAGAATCTAAAAATAGAAATATAGTTATTATTACACCTTCAAAGGCTTTATTAAATCAAACAAAAAATAGGATTTTAAAGCAGAATATTGACTGGTTAAAAAAGATAGTAATATTTCCAGAAATGTATTCAGCAGATGATAATAATGTCGTTGCGGTTTTAACTCAGGAAAGATTATTAAGATTGTTAAAAGATAACCCTTCTTTAAAATTTGATATTGTGATTGTGGATGAAGCGCATGATTTATTTATTCAAGATGATAGAAATTTAATATTGTCTACATGCATGATTGTATTACAAAAAAGAAATGAGGACACTATTTATAAGTTTCTAACACCATTTATTAGTAATTCTTCCAACTTAAAATTAAAACACTCAAATTATAATATTAAAGATTTTGGAGTAAGCGAACATCTAAAGACTGAAAAATATTACATTTATGATACTAGAACAAATTCGGGATTAAAAATATATGATCAATTTATGAATGAGTCATATAATGTGGATTTTGATAACGATTTATCACCTATTGATTTTATTAAAAAAGTGTCAAAAGAAAAGAACATTATTTATTTTAATAGACCATATGATATAGAAAAATTTGCAAATGATTTTTGTGATAGTTTAGAAGATGTGGAAGATGGCGAAGTTGATAAAGTAGTATACAACTTATCAAACTATATTGATGCTAATTATAATTTAATAAAATGTATTAAAAAGGGTGTAATTTATCATCATGGTTCAATGCCAGATAATATAAGAATATACGTTGAGAATCTCTATAAAAATAATAAAAATGTAAAATATGTTATAACTAGTTCAACGCTTTTGGAGGGCGTTAATATCCCAGCAAGTCAAATTTTTATTATGGATAATAAAAAGGGAAGAGGGAATTTAAGACCTTCAGATTTTAAAAATCTTATTGGAAGAGTATGTCGATTTGGGGATATCTTTAACAACTCGAATGTCGATTTGAAAAAGTTGGAACCTAATATTTATTTGGTTGTGAATGATAAATATATTGAGCGATGCAATATAGATGATTTTATAAAAAACACTTCTAGAATAGAAAAAGAAATAAAAGATGAATTGAGCAATGTTTTACTCTCGAATACAAATATAACAGCTGTGAACAAAAAGGAACTAATCAAATCCGAAGAATTTATAGAAAACTATGAACAGGGTACAATAAAGGATTATAATAAAAGATTAGTTCAAACAGAGATTGGTAAATCGTGTTTTTTAAACAATATAATTGAAATAGAAGTTTTTGATAAAGAACAAGAATTGCAAGATTTAGTCGATAGATGTAGAAAATCAAGTCTTATAATAAATGATACAACAACTCTTTTCAAGGCTATAAATAAAATATTTTTTAAAAATGTAATAGATAATAAATATGATAAATTAACAAGATTTGAATATGAAGAAACAAGAAATTTTTATAAAATGTTTTTAGATTGGAAAATTAAAAATGCCACATATAAAGAAATGATATCTTGTTTTGTTAACTATTGGGAAGGGTTAAAAAGCTTTCATGATAGTTTGCCCATAATATATGTTGGCTCAAAGTGGGGAGAAATTGTTAGGAATGGGCATAAAAAGCTTTGGGTTGATTTGACTAATAAGAGCCACTTAGAAATAATAAATTTGGCGATTGTGAAGATAAAAGAAGAACAAGATTTTTTAGAAAATACAATTGTAAAATTTATAGAAGTTTTAAATGATGTTCAGTTATTGGAAATAAATTTTTATAATAAAATAAAATACGGAACTGATAATAAATTTATAATATTTTTAATGGAACACGGCTTTTCTTTTTATTTAAGCAAAGAATTAGTGAGTAATTATTCGGAATTTATATCAATTGATTTTGATAATGATAGTTATTCAATATTTGACGGATTGGTCGAGAAAATGAATGATGATGGACTTAATGATATTTTAATTTTTGAATTAGAGCAATTTATTTAAGAAAATTAATTACAAATATAATAATTTGGTCAACTTCGATAGAGTGGAGTTGACCTTTTTCTATGTCTAAATATAGGTATTCTTTCAATTTGTCTTTTGAAAAGTCTTTTAGAAATTTGTATTCCATTTCAACAACTTTGTTAAGTTGTAGTTTATATTCAGCTGTCATTTTCTCTTCATAATACTTTTCTCTAATCATTTCCGCTAAAACTTTGTTATCCATAAACACCTCACATATAGTTGGTGTGTGTTTTAACTCTTTAAAACTGTAAAATCAAGCGTTTGTCATAAATAAATTGAAAAAAATAAAAATTTATACAAAAAATATAATTTAGTATTGACATACCAAATTATTTATAGTATACTACCACTGCAATCAGCAAGAGGAGAAGTTTTATGAAAAGCAATGAAAGGTTTTGGGATTTATTAAATATTGAAAGGAGTTTAGGAAGTTCGCCAAATGATTCCTTATATAATATTATTAGAATTATTTATTTAAAAGATAGATTAGTTAATGAGTACCCTAATAATCCTTACGAATTATTTAATATATTAAGAACGCTCAATATAAATATTCCAGCCTTCAATGGAGATGAAAGGCTATTTTTTGCGTTATTCGAAAGAATGAGTGAATTGTCTGATGAAGACCTTATTAAATATGCGCGCACGATATTAGATTTGAATAAATACCCATTTGTTCCTGACCATCTTGCATCACTTATGTTTAAAAACAAAGAGATTATCCATAAGGAAATATTGGTTTGTGAAGTTGAGAAATTTGGTGCAGAATTATATGAGTTTGTTAGAAATACTGATGCTAAATTTTATTTCACAATTAAAGATGCTTTGTTAAAGATGCTCTTTATGGCCTTGTATAGAAATGTAGAAGTTGAATTTATAAATTCAGAAATTTATGAGGATGGGTTTACAACTAAAAAGTTTGATTTAATTATATGTATGCCAGTTATGGGCTGCAGACTTCTTACAGACAAACGCAATGATTTTATTAGTAGGGAAATGAGTTTTGTTGCAACACAAAATCTTTTATATCATCTAACTTCAAATGGTAAATTGGCTATCGTTTTGCCTGCAAAAATTGGATTTGGTGGTGGTGATGCAGCAATACTAAGAAACTATATTCAATACAATTATAAAATAAATGAAATAGCATCTTTACCAACAAAATTATTTTATCCATTTATGGCAATCAGCACATATTTCTTATCTTTTTCAAATGGAGTAACTGAAGATGTATGTGTTAAGAAATATGAACTAAATAATGATGGTTTATATGAAAGTGATAATAGATTAATATTTAATGACGAGCTTGAAAACCTAAATGTTTGGAATGTTGATATGATGTTTGCATTTACCGACGAATCTCTTCTTAGTTATCAAGCATCGTCAGTGAAAAAAGCACAGCTTAATCAAATTGCAGATGTGTTTAGAGGTAAAGCAATAACGGATAAAGCTGAAGATGGAAATGTTTCAATAATAAATATTTCAAATATAACAGAAACAGGAATTGATTATAATTCTTTAGATACGGTTTTTGAAGAACAAAGGAAGGTTTCTAGATATTTGCTTGAAGATGGTGATGTTTTAATTGCTACAAAAGGATATTCAGTAAAGGTTGCCGTTTATGAAAAACAAAATAAAATGTGTATAGCATCATCAAATCTTTGTGTTGTTAGACCAAATCAAAGATTTATTAACGGAATATATTTAAAACTATTCTTAGAATCAGAAGTTGGAATGAAGCTTTTGAAAAGTCTTCAAAGGGGAACGACAATTGTAAATATTAATTATCAAGATATTTGTCAGTTAGAAATTCCTACACCACCAATTGAAGAGCAATTAAATATTGCTAATGAATATGAGGCGGGATTAAAACTATATAAAGAAACAATAAAAGCGGCTGAAGATGCATGGAATAAAATTAAAAACAGCGTCAAAACTAAATTGTTTTAGGAGATATTATGTTAGGAGCAATTATTGGAGATATTGTTGGTTCTAGATTTGAGTGGAATAATATCAAAACAAAAGAATTTGAATTGTTAAATTATAAATGTTTTTTTACTGATGATTCAATTATGTCTCTTGCAGTAGCAACTGCAATTATTAATTCTAAGAGCGATTATAGCGATTTAAGTCAAAAAACAGTCGAATATATGCAGTCCATCGGTAGAAATTACCCAAACTGCGGTTATGGTGGCAGATTTTATAATTGGATGTTTAGCGACGACCCTCAACCGTATAACAGTTTTGGTAATGGCGCAGCAATGCGAGTAAGCGCTTGTGGATATGTAGCGAACTCTATTGAAGAGGCTATTTCTCTTTCAAAAATCGTTACGGAAGTTACACATAATCATACTGAAGGATTAAAAGGGGCTGAGGCTGTTGCTGTTGCTATATATTTAGCAAAAGAAGGTAAAAACATTCTTGAAATTCGTGATTATATAAACAAACATTATTATCCAATGAATTTTAAGTTGGACGACATTCGTAGCGATTACAGTTTTAGTGAAATTTGTCAAGAATCTGTCCCTCAAGCTATTGAGGCATTCTTGGAGTCAAATAGCTTTGAAGATGCAATAAGAAACGCAATATCAATTGGTGGCGATAGTGATACAATTGCTGCAATTACAGGGTCTATTTCAGAGGCGTATTATGGAATACCAACAGATATTAGAAAACATGCACTTACCTTTTTAGATGAGAGGTTGCTTGGTTTATTGATAGAGTTTGAAAACAAATACCCAAGCAAAATGGAAAAGATAACAAAAAAAGGATCTATATCTATCAAAATAAACAAAAAGCAAGTAAAATTAGGAGGAAGAAACTCAATGATGGAAAATGCTATTGAAAATGCAGATCTTGATTTAGAAGAAAGCAATACAAAAGCTGAAGAAACTTCAAGCCAAAAATTGTTTGCACACTTATTTGAGGCTTGTAATATTCTTAGAGGACCAATTAATCAAGATGAGTTCAAATCATATGTAACACCAATATTATTCTTTAAGAGAATATCTGACGTTTATGATGAAGAAACCGAAAAAGCACTAAAAGACTCTGGTGGAGATGAAGAATATGCTGCATTTAATGAAAATCACAGCTTCATTATTCCAGACGGTTGCCATTGGGAAGATGTTAGAAACACAAGTGTTAATGTTGGCACAGCAATAGTTAATGCTATGAGCGGCATTGAAAGAGCAAATCCAGACACATTGAGTGGTGTATTTAGTTCATTTGATGATGCAACATGGACAGATAAATCAAAACTTTCAGATGATAGGCTTAAAAACTTAATTGAACATTTCTCTTCTATTAAAGTTGGAAATAATAATTATTCCGCTGATGTTATGGGAGATAGCTACGAATATCTATTAAAGAAATTTGCAGACCTATCAAAGAAAAATGCAGGCGAATTTTTCACACCTAGAACTATTGTTAAATTATTAGTTAAACTTCTTGACCCAAAACCTGGTGATGAAGTTTACGATCCCGCATGCGGCACAGGCGGAATGCTTATTGAGGCAATTCACCACATTAACAATGATAGATTGACTTATGGCAGAATTTATGGTCAAGAAAAAAATCTTGCAACATCGGCTATTGCAAGAATGAATCTATTCCTTCATGGTGCAAAGGATTTTAAGATTGTTCAAGGAGACACTTTAAGAAGTCCAAAATTTTTGCGAGGTGGAAAAGTTCAAAAGTTTGATTGCGTTATTGCCAACCCACCATTTGGTTTAGATAAATGGGGCGCAGACCAATTCGCATCTGATGCATATGGTAGAAATATTTGGGGAACACCATCGGATTCAAGTGCAGATTATGCTTGGCTTCAACATATGATTTCTTCAATGAAAGATTCAACTGGCAGATGTGCTGTAATTTTACCTCAGGGTGTTTTGTTTCACAGTGGCAAAGAAGGTGAAATGCGTAAAAAACTTATTGAATCAGATATGGTTGAATGTGTTATTACTCTCGTTCAAGGAGTATTCTTCTCAACTGGAGTAAGTGCTTGTATATTGCTTCTTAACAAAAATAAATCTAAAGCGCATAAAGGCAAAGTTTGCATGATTGATGCTTCTAAAATTTATACAGCAAAACGTGCACAAAACATTATGACCGAAGATGATATTAATGAAGTATTTGAATTATATCAAAACTACGAAAATGTTATTGAAAAATGCCAAATTATAAAAACATCAGAAATTAAAGATAGCTTGGTTACCAAAAATTATATTCAAAAGAAAGAAACTGAAAAAATTGACCCAGAAAAAGTTAAACAAAATTATTTAAACGCATACAACACAATGATTGAATGTGAAAACAAAATGAAAAAACTGTTAGAAGAAGGAGGATATATAAATGAGTAAAAGAATACCATTAGACGAACTTGAATCATATTTATGGAATTCAGCAGTTTTGCTTAGAACAAATATTGACGCTGGCGCTTACAAACAATATATATTCCCACTTCTATTCTTCAAAAGAATATGTGATGTTTATGACGAAGAAACTGAGCTTGCTTTTGAAAAATATGGCGAAGACGCTCGTGAATTTGAGGCAGATGAAATTCATACATTTATTGTTCCTAAGGGATATCATTGGAATGATGTTAGAGAAACCGCATTAGACGTTGGACTTGCTATAATCACAGCTTTTAGAAAAATCGAAAAAGCCAATGGTGAAAAATTATCAGGGGTTTTCGGTGATGCTGCTTGGACCAACAAAAATAGACTGCCGGACAGATTGTTAAAAGAAATAATTGAGCACTTCAGCACTAAAACTTTATCGTTGGCCAATTGTCCAGAAGATGAACTTGGTCAAGGCTATGAATACTTGGTTAAAAAGTTTGCTGATGACAGTGGACATACCGCTCAAGAATTTTACACAAACAGAACGGTTGTTCATTTAATGACCGAAATGCTTCAACCAAAATCAGGCGAATCCATTTATGATCCCACATGCGGCAGCGCAGGAATGCTTATTTCTTGTATTGCTTATTTAAAAGAAAAAGGTTCTGAATGGCGTAATGTTTCTGTATATGGACAAGAAATTAATGCACTAACTTCTTCTATTGGGAAAATGAATTTATTCTTGCATGGTGTTAAAGACTTTAAAATTGCTAATGATGATACGCTTAAAAATCCTGCATTTATAAAGTTTGGTCAATTACAACAATTTGATGTTGTGCTTGCTAATCCTCCTTACTCAATTAGTCAGTGGGATAGATCTGCTTTTGAAAGTGATAAATATGGCAGAAATTTCTTAGGAGTACCTCCTCAAGGAAGAGCTGACTATGCTTTCATTCAACACATATTAAAAAGTTTGGATAAAAATACTGGTAGATGTGCTATCTTACTTCCTCATGGCGTTTTAAGTAGAAATGAAGAAAAAACTATCCGCGAAAAACTTATTAAAGAAGATCTTTTAGAATGTGTGGTTGGTATTGGTAAAAATTTATTTTACAACTCTCCAATGGAGGCTTGTATTATGATTTGCAAAACAAAGAAACCTGCAGATAAAGTTGGAAGGGTTTTGTTTATTAATGCAAAGAATGAAATCACTAGAAAAGATTCATTTAGTTTCTTAGAGGACAAACATATTGAAAAAATAATTAGCGCATATAGAAACTTTGATAATATTGATGGTTTTGTAGGTGTGGCAACTGTAAAAGATATGTTAAAAAACAATTCTTCATTAAGTATTGGTTTATATGTTAAAAATATAAAACAAACATCTGAAACTGAAGAAATCTCAATTAAAGATGCCTACTCACAATGGTTGGCGTCTTCTAACGAAACAAATCAAAGTTTATTAAAAATAGTAAAAGAAATCAAAGGAGGAAAAGTTGATGAGTAAAGTAAAACTTGGCGATATCGTTTGTCGTATCAAAGATTTAGTAGATAAAGATAATACCGATTTAATTTACTACATCGGCGGCGAACACTTTGATAACAGGTCTCTTACCGTAACAAGAAAAGGAATAATAAAAGGTAGTACCATAGGCCCTGCCTTTAGTACAAAATTTAAAGCTGGCGATGTCCTTCTTATGTCTAGAAATCCTCATCTCAGAAAAGCAGGTATTGTTAATTTTGATGGCATATGTTCGGATGTGAGCTATATAATTAGAGCCCGCGATGAAAATGTTATAATGCAGAAATTTATTCCTATTTTATTCCAAAGTGATATATTTTGGGAATTTGCCGAAAAAAATAAAAAAGGCTCAACCAACTTCTTCTTAAATTGGAGCGACTTTGAAAGATTTGAGTTTGATCTTCCAGATATTGAAACTCAACAAAAACTTTGTGATGAATTATGGGCAATAAATGATACTATTGATTCTTATAAAGAAATGATTAGGCAAAGTGATGATCTAATTAAAGCAAAATTTTTAGAAATGTTTGGGGATTTATTTAATGGCGAGTGTAAATATTCAACAATTGCTATTAGAGATCTAGTTGATACAAAAATAGAAAAAGCCTCAAAATTATTTACTTCAGATGATGAGATTTGCTATATAGATATTTCATCTATTGATAACTCAAAAAATATTATAACGAAATACAATTCATACAAGAAAAAAGATGCTCCTTCAAGAGCTCAGCAAGTTGTATTAAATTCTGACATTTTGGTATCAACAGTAAGACCCAACTTAAACAATGTAGCCATGGTAACAGGTTTTGAAAAAAATTTAGTTGCATCTTCAGGTTTTTGTGTTTTAAGAACAAAAAAGGAAATTTCTTACTTCCTTTTTGGAATTGTAAAAATGCTTGATTTTGCAAATTACTTATCTACTAAAACAAATGGAGCAAACTATCCAGCAGTAACAGATAATATTATTTTAGATTTTCAAATACCAAATGTAAGAGAATCAATAATGGAAGAATTTTCTAATTTAGTTAAAGATGTAGAATTTAGCAAAGAAGGATTGTTTAAAAATATCTTTACACTAGAAAATTTAAGTAAAAAAATATTAACACAAAATCTTACCAAGGAGGAAGAATAAGATGTCAAACCCAGTTGCAGAAGTTTTATCAGCTATAGTTTCACCAGCCAATAAATTGATTGATGCAATAAGTAAAGGTATTGGAACTCTTTACGAGCCACATAGACTAAAAAAATTAGCCGATGCTGAAGCTTACAGAATAAAAACTATTGGACAAGCACTTTCTGAAAATACTGATCTTCCTGTCCAATATAATAATGGTGAAATTTCAGTTGATTTAACTGAGTATGAAAGTTTACAAAAACGTGCAGTTTGTCGTTTTGCAAGACAAGAAACTCAACGTCAATTTAATCTCGAAAACATTGCTGATAAAGCTTATGATTTACTTAAAGATCAACAACCGCAATCTGATGAGACAGTGTCTCAAGATTGGATGACAAGATTTATAAATAACGCACAAGATGTATCGGATGAAGATGTTCAAAACCTTTGGTCAAGAATTTTGGCTGATGAAATTGTCAGACCTACAAGTATTTCAATAAAAACATTAGATGTTATTAAAAACTTATCAAAAGAGGATGCTTTTCTATTTGAAAAAATAAGTAAGCATGTCATAAATGGGCAATACTTGTTGAGAGATGCTGAATTTTTAAGCTACGTTAATATAACATATAATGATATTTTGAAATTAGATGATTGTGGGTTGATAAACTCGTCCGGATTTATTCATCAAGATAGAGAATCAGATGTTAAATTTTTACCTGTAGCTTATAATAGTAGCTATGTTTTATTTGCTCAAAGCGACAAAAAACAAAAAATCAAGATTCCATCTTACGTATTAACAAATTCAGGGCAAGAATTATTAGCAATTCTAAAGATATCAACCGATAATGATTCTTTTAGTTTTTGTTCTAAAATTATAAAAGAATCAAACAAAAAATCAAATTGGAAAATGTGTAAAATAAATGGTCGTTATGAAGATGGTGCTTTAGATGTTGATGAAACAATAGATCTATTGTCAGAAGAACAAAAAGGGGAGGCAAGTTAATGTCAATTTTTAACGAAGATAATACAGTTGAAAAGATGGTTATTCAATGTTTGGTGAATAATGGTTGGAAGTATATTCCATCAGAAGAATTACCTCGTGAATACTCTGATGTATTGGTTGAACCAATGGTTAAAGAAGCTTTAATTAGACTCAATCCAGAGATTGCTGAAGAACCATCTCGTGCAGATGAAGTTATTTATAAACTAAGGAGTTTAATTATTTCTGTTCAAGCACACAATTTGGTTACTCAAAACGAAATATTTAAAAGATTGATTTTTGAAGAAAACTCTTATCCTTTTGGCAAAGATGGAAGAATGATTCCAATTAAGTTTTTTGGAACAATTTCAAAAGAAGAACTTGCTAAAAATGAATATGTTGTAACTAATCAATGGGTATTCCCTCAAGAAGATGGTGGCAAGAGATTAGACATTGTTCTTCTTATTAACGGATTTCCTGTTGTTATTGGAGAATTAAAAACACCTGTTCGTAGTGCTATTACCTATATGGATGGTATTAGTGATATATTAAATTATGAAAAAAGCATTCCGCAAATGTTTGTTACAAACATATTCAACTTTGCAACAGAAGGAAAATGCTTTAGATATGGTTCTATTAACGCACCAGTAAATTTATGGGGACCTTGGCATACAGCTGAACATAAAATTGAAGGCGGTCTTGCAGATGTTAAAATGAGCATTGAAGATATGATTACTCCTGAAAAAGTAATGGATATATTCCAATTCTTTACAATGTTTGCTACCGACAAAAAATATAGAAAATTCAAGATTATTTGCCGTTATCAGCAATATGAAGGTGCAAATGCAATTGTTCAAAGAGTTCTTTCTGGATATCCTAAAAAGGGCTTAATTTGGCACTTTCAAGGTTCCGGTAAATCATTGCTTATGGTTTTTGCAGCACAAAAACTTCGTATGATGCCAGAACTTAGAAATCCAACTGTTGTTATTGTTGACGACCGCATTGATTTGGAAACTCAAATAACAGCAACATTTAATGCATCAGATATTCCAAACCTAGCAAGTGCAGCATCTAAGGAAGAACTTATATCCTTTTTTAAAGGAGATATGCGCAAGATATTAATTACAACAATATTTAAGTTTGGTGAAGTTAGTGGAGTTTTAAATCAAAGAGATAACATCATTTTAATGGTCGACGAGGCTCATAGAACTCAAGAAGGAAATCTTGGTGAAAAAATGAGAATGGCTCTTCCAAATGCATTCTTCTTTGGTCTAACAGGAACGCCTATTAACAGAATTGATAGAAATACATTTAATACTTTTGGTGCAAGCGAAGACAAAAGTGGTTATATGAGTAAATACTCTTTCTCTGATTCTATTAGAGATAAAGCAACATTACCATTAAACTTTGAACCAGTTCCTGTTGATTTGCATGTAGATAAAGCAACGCTTGATGCTGAGTTTGATGCATTAACAGAAGGATTGACAGAAGAACAGCGCGCAGAACTTTCTGCAAGAGTAAACATAAAGTCAATATTCTACAACCCTGCTCGTATGCAAAAAGTATGTGAGCATATCGTTAAGCACTATCGTGAAAAGATTGAACCAAATGGTTATAAAGGACAAATTGTTTGTTACGATCGTGAATGTTGTATTAGATGCAAAGAAATTCTTGACACATTAATGGACCCAGAAGAAAGCACTGTTGTTATTGATACCAATAATGATAAAGAAGATAGATATAAAGCTTATCGTAGAAGCAAGGATGAAGAGGCAAAGATTCTTGATGAATTTAGAGATCCTAAAAACCCATTAAAATTGGTTATTGTTACATCTAAACTTTTAACCGGTTTTGATGCACCTATTTTACAGGCAATGTATTTGGACAAACCAATGAAAGACCACACATTATTACAAGCTATATGTAGAACAAATCGTACATATGATGACGGAAAAACACATGGTCTTATTGTTGACTATACAGGTATTTTTGATAATGTTGCAAGAGCACTTGATTTTGATGAAAATTCAATGAAAAGAATTATCACAAATATTCAAGAAATCAAGAAACAATTACCTGCACTACTTAAAAAATGTTTAAGCTATTTCTTAGGTGTTGATAGAACTGTTGAAGGATGGGAAGGTTTAATGGCTGCCCAAGAGTGTTTACCTACAAATAAAGAAAAAGATATTTTTGCGGCAGATTATAGGGTTCTTAATAGAGCTTGGAACGCTTTATCTCCAGACGATTTCTTGTTGCCTTATGCAACAGATTATCAATGGGTTTCAAAAGTGTATGAATCTGTAAAACCAACCGACGGTACTGGTAAACTTATTTGGAATACTCTTGGCCCTAAAACAATTGAACTTGTTCACAAGAATATTTCAGTTGGTGAAGTTCATGATGACGAAGAAATCTTAACTCTAGATGCAGACTTGATTGATGAATTTATTGAGAAAAATGG
>JAZUAI010000007.1:0-3817 GCA_045637945.1 Clostridia bacterium | reverse complement strand
AGGTAAAAAAGGTATACTTTATTTAGATTCTGGCGAATATTTTAAAGTTTTAGATAATTTACTTCTGTTTTTTGTTTTTCTGTGTGAAAATACTTTTTCTACTTTTGTTTTTTATACAAGCTTGAATGGTGCAGAGTTATTTGTTTTATCAAACTTTATTTTTCATTATTTGTTTTTTGTTATTGGCTTTGACTTAGGCAATAAAATAATAAAAAAGATAAGCTTTAACTCATCTTTTTTATCTGGTGTAATTTTTGTTTTATTAGGAATCTTTAATTTGCACGGTTAAGTTTTAAAGCCTTTTTATTATTTAAAAAGAATATGTTTTTTGCAAGTTTAATTATAGAACTTGCAATTTTTTTATAACCAGTTTCATTAGGGTGAATTCCGTCTGTGCATAAATATTTTCTATAATTTTTATTTAGCAAAAATTGGCTACGAATATCTAAAATAGGGCAGTTATTTGCTATTGCAAGTTCAATAAGGGCCATATTGTATCTTTCGTGTTGACGGGTAATATTTGATAAGTCTTGTTTTAAAAATTTTAAAATTTCAGTTTTATCGCCTTTTTTTGATATTACATTGTCAAAATATCTTGAAGAATCCATAGGGATCATTGTTGTTATAATAACATTAATTTTATTTGATTTTAACATATCAATGCTTTTTTGAAGCAATGATTTAAATTCTTTTATAGGGGTTACTGGCAAAGTGTTGTTTTTAGGATCTTTTGCAACTTCGCACCAATCATAGTCAGCATCATTTCCTCCAATGCTAAATATTACATAGTTTTTATCTTCCTTTTTAAGGGATTGAATAAGTTGCTCAATAATTTTTTTATTATAAATTCTCTTTAAAGTTTGGCCGTAAAAAGAGAAGTTGTTTATTTCAATGTTATAATGCTTTCTAACAATTTCAACTGCATTTTCTTTTGCTAAACAAATTTTATTATTTTTTGTGATAATGCCCTTAGGTATTGAATCTCCTAAAATTGTAAAAGTTCTATTGCTCATAAAGTTTTCTCCTTTTATCAATTTTAGTTTATAATTTTTTTGTATAAAAATCACTCTATTAGGCTTTTAACTAACTAAACGAAAAAGTTTTTAAAAATAGAATTATTAAAAAACAGTTCTACAAATTGTAGAATAAGCATTAAAATACAGTTGATTTTAATTTTTAACAATAGTAAAATATAAGTATGGAAGAATTAAATAAAATAATAGCTAATAATTTAGTTAAATATAGAAAAAATGCAAAACTTACTCAACTTGAGTTGGCTGAAAAGTTGATGTATTCTGATAAAAATGTATCTAAATGGGAAAGGGGAGACTCTGTTCCTGATGTTGTTATACTTAAACAGCTTGCAGATATATATGGAATAACAGTTAATGATTTTTTAGTAGAAAAAGAAGAAATTGTTTTGCCTAAAAAAGAATCTAAAAAAGAAAAAGCAAAATTCTTAAACAAAAAACAAATTCTTATATTATCTTTATCTGTTGGGCTTGTTTGGTTGGTTGCAATTTTGGCTTATGGGGTTTTAAAATTTATTCCACCAGTAGCTGATTATGCTTGGAGATGTTTTGTTTTGGCAATTCCAATTACATCAATTGTCGTGTTAGTTTTTACAAGTATATGGTGCACAAACCTATTAAATTGTATAGTTGTTGGTTTTTTAATTTGGACAGTAGCTCTTGCGCTGTTTGTATGTATTAATGTTCCAGAAATGTGGCTTATATTTATAGTTGCTATTCCTCTTCAAGTTTTAGATATTCTTTGGTTTTTATTAAGAAAAGTAAAAAAGATTTCAAAGAATGAACAAGAAAAACAAGAAAGTGATAGTGGAGAAAATAAATAAATGTTTTCAATTATAAATGAAACTCAAAATAAAGTTGTTATTGAAAAATCAAAATTTATAGCATATGTATTCAATTGCTCTTCTATGGAAGAGCAATCTCTTTTATTAAAGAATTTAAAAAGAGAAAATTTGTCAGCAACCCATATTTGTTATGCAAGTATATTTTTTAAAGATAATCAAATATTAAATTATTCAAGTGATGATGGTGAACCATCTGGAACAGCCGGTTTGCAAATTTTACAAGCGTTAAAAGAAAATAATATGATAAATTGTTTCTGCGCTGTTGTTAGATATTTTGGTGGTATAAAACTTGGTGTTGCTGGTTTAGGTAGAGCATACAAAGAAACGGCATTAACTGTTATAAATGAAAATAAAAAAGAAGTATTGTTGAGAACTAAATGTTTTGTTGAATGTGACTATAATCAGTATTCAAATTTAAAAACATGGTTTGATAAAAATTTGTTACAAGTTAACGATTTGAAATTTGATAGTAATATTACTTTTAATACATTTTTAACTTTAGAAGAGCAGGAATCGGCTCAAAAACTGGCTCAAAACGTTAAATCAGATAAACTTGAGCAAAAATACTGCTGAAAAATTTTATTCAAATAAGGGGCAAAAAATGGACGATAAAGATTTTGAAATTTTTATTAAAAACAGAAATATTAAAAAGAAAGCAAAACTTTTAGCAAAGCAAATTGATGAAAAATATGGAGATGAAGAAGTAGTTTTGGTTTGCGTTTTAAAAGGTGCAATTATGTTTTATGATTTACTTTTGCGCTATATAAAAAATAAAAATATTGAAATTGATTTCATTGAAGTTAAAAGTTATTGTGGGACAAACTCAACTGGAAAAGTTAAAATGTTAAAAGATGTTTCAGTTGAAATTAAAAACAAGCATCTTATTTTGGTTGAAGATATTATTGATACCGGTATAACAGCAGATTATTTATATACCCACTATTTGCAAAAAAATCCAAAGTCTATTTTAATGTGTTCACTTTTGCAAAAACCAGAAAAACTTATGATAGATTTAAAAATGGAAACTATGATTGGTTTTAATATTGAAAATAAATTTGTAATTGGTTTTGGTTTAGATCTTGATGAAAAATATAGAACATTAAAAGATGTGTTGGTTTTAAAAGAAAACAAATAGTTTTTTAAAAAGTAGGAAAGTGTTTTGATAATAACAAAAATTGAAATTCAAAAAAAGAATAAGAATAGAGTAAACCTTTATATTGATGGAGAATTTTATTGTGGGTTATCAGTTGAAACTGTAATGAAAAATCATTTAAAAGAAGGTCAATCTGTAAACGAAAACTCCATTAACTATTTAGTAACTCAAACGGAAAAAGAAAATGCTTTAGCAAAAGCAGCAAATTACATTTCAAAAGCCCAAAAAACAAAAAAAGAAATAACAAAATATTTGATCCAAAAAGGATATGATGATGAAGTCATTTATTTTGTTATAGAAAAATTTGAGGAATATAATTATATTGACGATTCTTTGTATGCAAAAAATTATATTAAGTTTAAAAACAAAAATAATGGCAGTAGAAAAATTGAAATGGAATTAAAGCAAAAGGGTGTTAATGAAGAACTATTAAAACAAAGTTTAATAGATTTTGCCGATGATAGGAAAAGTGTTTTGCCTGTTGCCTTAAAATACATGAAAAACAAAGAAAAAGATTTAAAGAATAAACAGAGGGCATACAGGTTTTTAGCTTCAAAGGGCTATAATTTTGAAGATATAATTTATGCCTTAAATCAAATTTTTAAAGATGAGGAAGAATAAATGCAAGTAGGTATTGATATTTTAGAAATTGAAAGATTTGCTGAAATTGAGAAGGATGAAAAGAAATTAAAAAGAATGTTTACAGAAAAAGAAATTGAATATTTTAACAAATATACTTTTAAAACAAATCATATTGCAGGTATTTTTTGTGCAAAAGAAGCTTTTGT
>JAZUAI010000006.1:0-13277 GCA_045637945.1 Clostridia bacterium | reverse complement strand
TTTTCATCATCATAAGAAGTTAAAATACTTATAATTTCATTCATTTCATCAAAGCTTAAACCATTAAGTTTGTTTAAAGCTTCTTTGTAAGAATCTTTAACAGATGGTGAACATTTTTCATTTTTCTCAGCAACTTTTGTCATAGCTTCAGCAACTGAAATAACTTCTTCTTTATTTTTATATTTTTTTAACATTAAAATTTCTTCTAAAATTTTAAAACTATAATCAATATTTTTTGGACTCATTTTATACAACCTCTTCTACTCTATCTTAATTTTATAATTTTACATTTCTTGTGAAACTATAGCTGAAATTTGTGTTCCATCAGTAAATGAAAATTCTTGTCCAGTTTTAAGTATCTCAGCTTGTTGTGTTACATTTTGAGATACCGGTTGTGTTGCAACGGAAGCTTCAGTTGCTTGAGATACTGAAACATATGCATCTGAAGGATATGACATAGAGAAATCACCATAGCTATAAGAACAATGTTGTTGAAGTTTGATCAACATAGCTTGTTTAGCTTCTTTATAGAAAGTTGTTGATTTATATAAACTAATATCAAATTCTGGACTTGTTGATGGCTTTTTAACTTTCATTGTTCCATCAGAATCTCCGGCTTCATCAAAGCCAGCTGGATGGTCTTTAGCCAATTCAGCATATCTACCTAAAAGATGACACATAGTTGGTTGAATATCTTTGCCAAGAATAGCAATATCTTCAGCTTTAACTTTAGAAGATATACCTGTCAACATGCTTTCATTTCTATAATGTTCATAAAGATCATCAAGTTCTTTTTGAGTTGGATCTACTTTTTTAACAGCACCAGAACCATCCTCAGCTACTTTAACTTTACATCTACAATCTAAAATTTGTCCATCAACAAAAGCTAAACCATCCATATCATAGCTTTTTTTCGGATCAGCATCTACACTATTTACAGTTACATAACGATGTTGCCCTTTTGGGTCTGCTGGGTTTACAGGTTCTGTTTTTCTATTTCCTTTATCATCTAACTCATAAAGAAGTTCACCTTCAAGTGGAGTTCCGTCTGATTTTACTTCAGCAGTTCTTGCGAGTCCTGGATGTGTTGCGACATATCTTGCTATATGATAAATCATTGCTTCTTCAGTTCCAACTGAAAAAGCTCTTGTTTCTGCAAGATCTCTAATCATATCTAAAGCATCGTCTTCAGTATAAACACCCGCTTTTCCAACAGTTCCGTCAGGGTTTTTAACAAAACTAAAACCTTGTGTTAACTCTTTAATTTTAGTAGCATATAAATCTACCATACCTTTAACATCCTCAAGAGTTGCAGATTTATCAAAAGATAATAAGTTAGCCACTGTTTCATGTTGTTCTTCCGGAATATTTCCAGCAACAAGAACATCTTCGCCTAAGAAAGATTTATGAACTTCACGAGAAAATAAGAATGATTGAACATTTTTTGCTGCTGTTTCAACGTTTCTCATACCAACATTAGTTAAACTTGATGGTTCTTCAGAAATTTTTGTATAATCTGTTTCTTCTGGATGCCCTTCAACATGTTCAACAGCTTCTGTAATTGGAACACCATTTGCAAGTTTAACAACTTGTTCCATTTCAGGAGAAAGTTCTCTTGTATCTTCTGCCCCTTCAGCAGGTTCTTCAGCCTCTGAAATCTTTATTCCTAAAGATTCAAAAGCTCCTTTATACAATTCGTCAAGATTTGTATACACATGACCAAACAATTCATGCCCAGACAAATCTTTTTTCATACTGTCAAGAGAGAAAGCTTCTCTCACTGATGACAAATATTCTCTTTGTGGTTTTGTTGTCTTAAAAAGTCTTTCTGAATAACTAATTGCAGAATACATTGCTAAAGCCTCATTAACTGCTATAGTTCCTTTTTGAACAGCGGCATTAATTGCTGTTAAAGTTTCTAGTTTTTCTACAAGACCTGTAAAATCTGTTTCTTTAGTAATAACTTTTGAAGAAACTTTAATTCCTTTTTTATTAAAAATTTCTGCAAAAGCATCATTTTTATATAAATAAAAATCAGGGTTAATTTGAGCTAAAGTCCTATAAAAAGAACTCATATCATTTGTTGAGAAAGCTCTATTATAAGCACTAATTAAAGCATCTCTTGCATTATCTCTTTTTTCAGGATTTCCTACACCTCTAACAAGATCATCAAAGACTGGTGAGCCATGAGGAACCATGCTTGAATGACCTGATTGTTTTTGAATTAAAGCATAGGTAGCTTGCCTTGTATCTTTCATTTCTTCTGGTTTTTTACTAAAAAGTCCCATATAAAAATACCTCTCTTTTTTTATTTGACTATATTTTATCACAACTCAATAAGATATTCAATATAATTATGTTTTTTTTTGTTTTTTTTGCATAAAATTATTATTTTTTTTATTTTAACAATAAAAAGCAAAAAACCGCTTAAAATAAGCGGTTTTTATACATTATGAGAACAACTTAATAACAGCTTCGTTAGCTTCAATTTTAACTGAAGTTCTTGATAACGCACCTGTAATTAAGAAACACTGACCAACACCAGCAGTAACAATACTATCCTGCTCATCTTGGTTAATCTCACCAGCATTTCTATAAAGTTCAATTAAGTCTGTAATATCGTTAGGAGCAAGTGAGAAAATAAGTGAATATTGACTTGCGTTAATAATAGCGGTTGATTGTCTTGCAATTTCTGGGCTACCAACGAAGTCTTTAATATTTTGCGTAATAACAATTTGCATACCACCATATTTACGAATACGCTTAGCCATTTGAGCCATGAACTCAAGAGCGATAGGTCTTTTTGGGTTAATGAAAACGTGGGCCTCGTCAACAACAACAATAATGTGACGGTTTGCAGAATACTTATCGTTAAAGTCTTTGTTTTTAATAATTTCGTTATCTAAGTATTTAAAAACAAGCAACATTTGTGCGTTAGCAATAACCTCGTTACGGTTAGCAAGCAATGAACGGAAGTTAAAAGTAACAAAATTTTCTTTTGTTGTAATAGAAGTTGGACCATTCCACAAGTTACTGTTTCTTCCACCTGTAGCGAATTTTGAGATATATGTTACAACAGTTCTCAAATTCTTTCTAAAATACTCATCTTGTGCTTCTTCTAACTTTTTATTTGTTAGTCTATAAATATCATCAAAGATTGGGAAATCTTCAGGTTTTAATTTTGTTAAAGGTGTTTGAGAGTTAATATTTTTTTCTTTATAAGCTTCAATAATCAAACTATTTAACAACTCAAATGCTTCTGAAGGCATACCAGGCAAAATAATACTGAAGAATTCTTCCAAGAACTGAAGGTGAACTGAATATGAATCGTCTTCTCCACCTTCATCAGATTGCAATGTTGTGAAAATGTGGAAAGGATTAAATCTACCACTCATAGATGAACCTACGTCCATAACTTTACCTTTCATGTTATACGACAAAGGCGTATACTCATCTTCCGGGTCCAGAACGAAAACTTTTGAGTTATCACACGCTAGGTTTGTAAGAAGGGTTTTAGTAGCATACGATTTACCACCACCAGATTTACCAATAATCATAACATTACTGTTAGCTCTTTCTCTATCACGTTTAAAGAAGTTAACAAAAACAGGATATTCGTTATAACCAATATAGAAACCTTTTTCGTCTTGTAATGCACCTGAAATAAATGGGAAAATTTCTGATAAAGTTGTTGTAGGAATATCTCTTGTTGCTTGTTTAACTGTATCAAGAGCTGATATATTTCTACTTACAAAAGCATCAACTTGTCTTCCAAACATTTCAGAGAATTTATAACCATTTTGTCTTAAAATAGCTCTAACTTCTTTTTTAGAACCTTCTTCACAGAAAATATGTGTATTTACTTCAAAAAGTTGTTCGTTGTTACTTTTTAACATCTTCAACAACTCTTTCATTGTTTGTAATTGAGTTTGTTGCTCTAACTTTTTACTGCTTTTTAAAGTATTTGCTATTTTTGCTTCCATTTCAACAATAGCACGGTCAATTTTTCTTTCTGCAGGACCTTTTGGTTGAGGTTTAATGTTCATAATAACATTGGTTCCACCAATCATAAAGAAGTGCACACCCCATGCCATTGGAACTTCAACTGGATAATCTGTAATAACAAAACTTCTATAAGCTTGTTTATCAATAACCGTTTTTGTTGTTTTAAAAACAATATTTTCTGGCATAGACCAGTTAGTAAATTGATCAACAGGAGTACTTTCCAAATCCCTTTCATCAAAGTTTTTACCATAACTTGATCTTAAGAAAGCGGCCAAATCCTTACCAGCTAACTTACGTGAATTCATAGGAACAACGCTGTTACCAAGAGTATTCATAATACCATCCATTGTTGATTCAAGAGTATCTTTATCTCTATCATAAACAACAATATAGAAATAGTCTTTATAAATCTTTTCTTGTCTGTTCATATATTCAATTTGGCTTACACGTGCTTCAAAAACGTCTGAACGTGCTTGAACTTCTTCATCTGACATTTCGCCTTCATATTGAAGTTCCATAAGGTTATCATACTTTTTATCTTCTGCTTGAACATAATCGTCAAAGATAATAGCTTTATTTGCTTTAATAATACTTGCAGATTGGTCTGTGTTTATTCTTCTTAAAGCATTTGCAAAAGATTTAATAACCATTTTTTGTTTATGTTCACCAAGCAAACCAAACTCAATAGGTGTAATTTCAATTACCATACCAAAATAGTCTTTATAATCAAGAAACTTTTCCTTAATAATACCTTCATAAGGAATAATCTCTCTCATTCTTAACTTTCCTGTCTTTTTGTTGATATCATCTTTATTGTATTTCTTTTTAAATGCAATAAATCTAATTAAAAGACCGATACAACCATAAAGCCTTAATTCGTTATCAACTGGCATAAAAAGCATTGCAACTAAGCAAACAAAACCTAGTGCAAAATACCAGTTATATGGCAAGTTACTCAAACCAAAGGCAAAGCCACCAGCAACACCAATAGCTGCAACTACAAGGTCAGATACAGTAACGCCTTTGAAAAACTCCATTTTAACTTTGGTTTTTCTTGGAATCATTCCCATATAAAAGCACCTCCAAAATAGTTTTAATTTTATAACTAAAATACTTGTTAAATTTTTAAACTTTTAAAATAAAAATAATAAGTAAATATACATATAGTATTTTACAATAATGCAAAAAAAATCGGAAATTATTAAAGGTAAAAATTTAATAAAATATAAATAAATTTTTATTAAAAAACAATAAAAAAAGAAGAATGATTTTTTATCATCCTTCTTTTTAATTTTATTGAAGCAATTTAAGAATTTCTTGTAAAACAGCAACCACATCAGAATCTTTACCTTGACCTTGTTCTTCCTTAAGTTTTGCTGCAATTGCAGTTCCGATATCTTCACTACCCTTTTTCATAGCTTGCATAATTGCTTTTTGAAGTTTATCCAAAGTATCGTTAGAGAAATCAGTTTGAGTTTTTTGAGGATTTTTACTATTTCCTCCACCAAGGGCTTGATCAGCCATTCTTCTGTAGGCTTCTGCTTCTTTTGCATCTTTTGCATTTTGGAAAGCAGCATCTTTCTTACCTTCAGCAGTAATTTGATCTTTCACTTTTTGAACATCAGCATTATTGAAAGCACCTTTCTTATATCCAGCTTCAGCTTTTTTCTCTATTTCAGCTGACATTTGGAAGTTTGCCATTTCAACATCCAATTTTTTAACTTTATCTTCATCTCCGTTTGCTTGAGCTTGTTCTCTGTCATATCTCATCTTTCTAAATTCAGCAGATTGTTCTGCATAGAAACGACGAAGAACTTCCATTTCTTTCTTTTTGTCTTCTTTTGCTTTCTTTTCTGCATCATATTTATCTTTTGCACCCCAGCTGTTTTTAGCTTCAATTAAAGCTGTTCTGGCTTTAGCTTCTGGAACACCCTCATACAATGCAGCTCTAGCATTTTTATTAAACCACATTTTATAAAGATCTCCACCACCGCCATCACCAAATAAACCGGCCAATGCGTCATTTAATCTTCTTTTTTGAACAGAACCTTTAGTAGCAAATAATTCATTTAATGAATTTGTTAAATCTGGAATCTTATTTAAGAAAGGAACGTTAGACAAATACTTTCCTGCAAATTTGTTAACACCACCAGTAACTTTAGCCATAAGAGAAGTCTTATCTGCTTCTTCACCAAACTCGCTATCATAAGCTCTATAAACATTTTTCAAAATACTTGAGCCATCGCGTCTTTTTTCCATTCTGGCTGCTTTTTTCTTATTTTTGGCTATTTCTTTTTCATCAGTTGTTTCAGTTCCATCAGCATTTTTACCAGCAGATAAGTTTTCGTATTTTGTTTGAGCTGCAGCGGTAAAACCTTTTTTACGGAAATCATCAGCTTTCTTTGCATCATCAGCAGTTTGTTGCAATGATTCTCTATTTTTAAGCATTGTCTTTTTATCATCTTGCAAACCGGTTAAGCCACTATCTTTTTCAGCTTGTTTAATCTTTTCTCCCAAGGCATCCATTTCTGCAGTTTCTGCAGTAGTTCTTCCATCACCCATAGCACGCAATTCTTGCATTCTTTTGGTATCGTCTGCATAAGTGCTGCCTTCAGCTTCCATCATTTCTTTTTGCTTATCAGCAATTTCCTTATCCTTTGAATCAATACTCTTATCATGTTCAGCTAACTTTTTATCAGCATCTTCTACTTGATCTTTAGTTCCACCCTTTTTATGTCTTTGACCAAAAGCTTTTGCTTTTTGTACACCAACAGCAGCTTTATTTTTAAGTGCTTTTGCAACACCTAAACCACCTTTTGCAACAGCAGCGGCACCTTTAATAGCAACACCACCAATAGCAGTAGCACCAAGAGCAGCTTTTTTACCTACATCAACAGCTTTTTTAGCTGCTTCTCCACCAGCTTTTACAAGGTCATCAACACCAAGCAAACTTGATAATAATGCTGATGCAGATTTAATAATACCTAAACCAACAATAATGCAAATTAATTGGAAGAAAACATCAAACATGAAAGTTAAAGAAGCAAAAGCATCTTGAATAGCACCCAACATTGGAGTTGTTGCTGTCATAGCTGTAGCTGAAATACTAAACAAAGAGATGTTTTCAAATAATGGCATCATTAAGAAATATGTATTATAAGCAAAAATAGGTCCTATTACAGCAAGCAATCTTTTTATAAATTCGCTACGCCATTTTTTCTCTGCCTGTCCACCATCTAGAGGAGCTATTGCTACCATAGCAGGTGATAAAAGGAATAAAATTGTTATTTCAAAAACTCTTTTTACAAGAACTAAACAAACAGACAATAATAACCAGCCGATTACTATACCCGTTCCTATACCCATAATCCAATCAACCGCCAGTAAATCATAATAAAAGTTCATTGCGGACGGGTTAATTATGCTAAATTTTGTGCTTCCTGGATATCCAAAAATAAGAGTTGTCCAGTTGACATAACCATCTGCGTTGCCAACCTCACATTTATCCATAACACCAATTGAATTGTATGACAATCCACTTATATTTTCGCACTCAGAAAAATAATTATCAATTGTTGTTGCAAGTCCCTCTCCCGACATGCCGCTAAAAGGATTACTTCCTGCGTCAAAAACTTTAAAACCACCGCCATATTCATTAGAACTCAGTGCCGTGGCAAATTTAGAATCATTTCGTGCCCTGTTAGCGTTATATGTTGCTACATAAAAAACCTTTTGAACAATGGTTGTTGTGTCACCACCAAACATATCATACATAGATTTATTTAAAAAGTTTACTGCAAATATACCGAAAATTGATACTGCAGGAACCATAATAAAGTTTACTAAAGATTTTAAAGCTCTAGTAATAATAGGCATTTTTGCTGCACCCTTTAAATCAATTGTGAATTCAGATCTAATCATGGCTACAATTGTTAAAACAAACAATAAAACAACTGACAAAGCTACAATTGACCAAAAAATATCTTGAATTGCAGAATCAGAAATAAAAGCATAAACGAGATCTTGACCAGAGCCATCTGTTCCATTAATAGGAGAACCGTTTAAAAACATAGTATCTAAACCTGCAAGCTTTTTAAAAGTTTCTTCAGCAAAATCTACTATAATTAAAATACCTTGAAAAATCAAAGTAAACGGCAAAAAAAGTATGCCAACAAACACACCGCCTAATAATTCGCCGATATAACTAAAAATATCCCACCATGCACCAAGCATACTAAACATGAGAAATAATCTCCTTTACTTTACTATTTTTTATTATAACACCTATGATTTCACTTTCCAAACAAATTTTATATTTTTATGCAACAAAACTTTCAATGTTAAAGTTATTTCTAATCGTTAAGTTTGTGACAGTAAAAACAAATTCTACATAACTATTTCCTTCATCTTTAAAAAACCAACCTCCAGAAGGAACAACAGTAGGATTTATAGGTTCTGAATATACAATATATTCAAAAAACTTAGAAGTTTCTGCTAATAAAGTATTTTTTGCTATCAAATTGTTAGAATCTATCTTACTATTATCACTATTTGTTATTTTCCAATCTTCTTTATCCACATCTTGAATATCAGTTACTCCAGCACAATAAGTTTGTCCTTTCAAATCTGATTCTGTAAACTCATTAAGGGCATATACATTTGAACTTTCCCCATTTCTAACACACAACTTAAAATCCAATTTTGTAGGATCTTCAGCAGTAAAATTAAACATTATTTGTCCAACATCATAAGTTTTTTCTGATAATATTATAATTGAGTGAATATATCCGTCTACTTTTACATTTGAAATTTCATTTGAAGTCTTGAAATCTTTATACTCTAAAATTGCTTGTGCTTCATAGTTTGTTTTTGTTTCATTTAAAATATTGGCACTCTTTTCAGTAAATTTTGCACTAGAAACACCTATTACGTTGTTAGTTATCAAAGAAGCAATCTTTGTAATTTCTGCATCTAAAACACCTAAATGGTCTATATATTCACAACATTTTTTTATGAAAGCTTCTTTTTGAGAGTTTCCTGATGAAGATTGAGCTGTTGTGTAGAGATTTGTTAACTCTTCGTTTAATGTAAAGGTTTCGTATCTAGTTAATATTGCATTTGCAATTTCAACAGCCATAGAATACTGATATTGATTTACATAAGCAGTCAAAAAATCATCTGCTGAAGTTTTTTCACCAGATACAGTCCATTTCCAAGGTGTAAAATTAATTTGTCCTACACCGCCATCATTTATTGTTACATCTTTAAATGATTTTTGAATATTATTAAAGTTTGAATTGTAAAATTTTGACACATAAGATGCTATATTTGTTGTTCCTACAATACTATTTGCTGAAGAACCAATATAATCTCCAATAAATATATAAGTAACCGTATCGCCACTTGTATATTTGTAAGCACAATTAGCAGCCATTTGATTGCCTGAAGAAACAGACATTTGAGTGCCTGTTATTCTTTGCATATTTGCGCCAGCTTTATGCACACTATTTTCTGTATCATAAGTAACTATAGTATTGGCTGTTGAAGCAAGAGATGTATCGTTTGATAGAATTAAAATTTTATTACTTGCTGAATAATATGTATTATTGATTTTTCCAAAATCAGCAGCATATTCTTTCTTTTGAGTGTCAGATAAAGCGCTAGACATGCCTAATAAAGATGCATAATCAACACTAGAGGTATCAGGGCTAACAATTTTAGTTCCTTCCCCATCTTTTACAGAAATATCACCAATTCCAAACTCAGCAACCAACCTAGTAAGAATATCTGCTGAAACCTCTAAGACATTCTCTTCAATAATTTCCCCATAAGTTTTACCTAAAATAACTGGTCTTGAAGTGGAATATGGTCTATATACAACCTTAAAAATTTGATCTTTAGGATCGTTAGGTTTACTACCGCAACCAAAAAAGAACAATGATACAAACATAATCATCGTAAGCAAAAAACTATTAAACTTCTTTGACTTAAAAAGATTTTTCATCATTGTCCTCTTTTATTATTTAGTATTAACATTTAGCAAATATATATTAAAATCTTAAAAAGCTAAGCTAATTTGAAAAGCAGCTTCGCCACCTCTAAAAGCAGCTATAATTGATGGTAAACCAGCCAAAATATAACCAAAGAGCCAGAAAGCAACTGTTACAATAATAATTGTTATAAGAAGACCTTTCAAACGGCTTTTTAAGTTTTCTGCTGATTCAGCAGTTTCTGCTTTCATAATTGCAAATACTAAGCAAATTGAAAAAACAGCGCCTAAAACTACTAAAGAAATTGTTAAAGGCATGATAGCTTGGTTTAAGAAACCAATAATACCATTTAAATAAGCATACTTCCCTGTCATTGTTGGGAAAATATCTCCAAGCAAATTAAATAAGCTCATATTTAAAACTCTCTTTTTTAAAATATTATTTGTATTCTATCATAAAAAAATTTCTTTTACAAACAAAAACATTTATATTTAAACACAAAAATAAAAAATTTTTAAAAATTTTTAAATAAAAAAAAGCCCAACATTTTTGTTAGGCTTTTTAAAATGTAACTTTTTATTATTAAGCTGCAGAAGAACCAGTAATAGCATTACTTTGGAAAATAGTTCCAACGTTAGCAGCGAACCAAGTTAACAACCAAATAAATACGATAGCAGCAACAATAGCAACAGCAACGTTTATAAGTCTCTTTTTTGCTTCTTGAGCTTTATCAGCACTTTCTGCTCTTGCAAGTTGAACACCTAAAATAATAACCCAAATAGCACCAGCAACAGCAACTACAATTGTTAATGGAATAAGCAAACCGTCAAGGAATGTAACAATTGGTTTTAACCAACTATATGTGTCTCCCATTTTTTCAATAGCTGATTCGAAAATACCTAGTAAGTTTGTAAGTGCGCTCATCAAAAACCTCCACTAAAATTATTTCTTGACTTGAATATAACACAAAAAAAAACAAAACACAAACATTTTTAATAAATTTTTATAAATTTTGAAAATTTGTTTGTTTTATTTTTTTCTTCGCTTTATACTACTAAAGTATTTATAATTTAAATTAACCTTATATATATGTTAAAAGGAGAAAAAATGAAAAGATTTTTTACACTTATATTAGTGGTTGTGCTTTGCTTTGCAGCTGGCCTTGCATTAAGTTACTATATGGCACCTGAAGGCGAAAAACAATTATTGCTTCTTATTAGAAGCGAATATACTATCCTTCCTGTTGTTCTTGGCGGTGGATTGTATTTTATTTACTTTCTCAACAAACTTGGTGATGGAGATAAAAGTAAAGCAAAACCAGGAGCAAAAACAAAAGAAGGAAAAGAAATTTCACAATACTTTGACTCTCGTTGGGTAACTGAAAAAGAATTAAAAACAGAAAAGAAGTTTATGTATTGCAACTGGAACACCGTTGGTAGTTCTGGCGATGGAATTTTGCTTAGAAGTGAATTAAAAAACGGAAACTTAGACATAAATATGTATAAGCCAATTCACGCTATGATTATTGGTACTACTGGTACTGGTAAAACTCAAAAATACATTGAGCCTTCTATTCAAATTTTATCATCAACCAAAACAAAACCTAGCTTTGTTATTGCCGACCCTAAAGGTGAAATTTATGAAAAACATAGCCATAAATTAAAAAGTGAAGGTTATGACGTTAAGGTTTTCAACTTAAGACAACCTTATGCTTCAACAAGATGGAACCCTCTTGATAATGCTTATATGATGTATCATAAAGCACACAATTTATATGATAACGTTAAAACTCACGTAGGTGTAAACCCTGCTGATTTAAAGCTTAAAATTATTGCAAAAGAATATGAAAACCAATGGTATGAATACGATGGGGTTGCATATCCAAGCAAAGAATCCCTTGATATGGATTTAGCATCTAAAAAAGCAGAACTTATTGACTTATCTGAAAATGAATTAAGAGAAATCGCAACTATTCTCTGCCCTATTGAAAACAAAAATGACTCAAGCTGGGATAGAGGTGCTCAAGAGTTTGTTTATGGTACAATGATGGCTATGCTTGAAGATAGTTTAATACCTGAACTTGGCATGACAAGAGAAAGATTTAACTTCTATAACCTTGCAAGAATTGCAAACTTTAAAGATCCAGACCCAGACAACCCATACAAAACATTACGTCAATACTATCTTGGAAGAGATAGTTTTAGTAAAGTTTTACAACTTGTTACAACAGCTATTAACAATGCTCCAACAACAACAAAATCTTATATGGGTATTGTTTCTGCTAGACTTGGTTTGTTTAACGATAGTGGTATGTGTTTTGCTACAAGCTGTAACGAAATGAACTTTGATACATTTGCAGATAAACCTACTGCCCTTTTCATTATTATTCCTGATGAAAAAGAATCTCGTCACGGTATTGCTACCATGATGATTTCTCAATTGTATAAAAAACTTGTTGACTTAGCTAATAACTACCCAGAAAGCAAGCTTCCAAGAGCTGTTTATTTCTTACTTGATGAGTTTGCTAACTTACCAAAAATTGAAAAAATTGACACAATGATCACTGTTTCAAGAAGTAGAAATGTTTTCTTCTCATTGGTTATTCAATCTTTCAGCCAATTAAATGCAAAATATGGCGATGACGTTGCAGCAACACTTAAAGGCAACTGCCCTATTAAGATATTCATTGGTACTGACGATGCTAAAACTTGTGAAGAATTTAGTAAACTTTGCGGTGATATCACCCTTGAAACAACATCTACTTCAGAAAGTAGACAAAAAGATGAAAAAGGTAAAGAAAATCCTAATAAAACAACCAGTTTATCAACAACTTCAAGACCTCTTATCTACCCAGATGAACTTGGTCACTTAGGAAACAAAGATGGAACAGGCGAAATCATTATTAAAATTCTTAATGAATTCCCTATTAGAATCAATTCAACAATGGCTTGGGCAACTCCAATGTTTGACCATACTAAAGCATCAAACGATTATGTTCCTTCTCGTTCTCTTGACGAAGCAAGCGTTTCTTACAGCATTGCAAACAGAAACAACTTTATTTTTAAGCCAAAACCTGTTACTCCAGGTGGCATAAACAATGCAACATTTTAATATTTAAAAAACAATAAAAACCACTTACATTTTTATAGTTGTAAGTGGTTTATTTTTTGTATTTTTTACTCAATTTTTTGCCTATTTTGTTTTGTATTTAAGAGTCATTATGTTAGAATATATTATATATTATACAATTATCAAATATTATGCTTAAAAAGAGAAATAATA
>JAZUAI010000005.1:0-12677 GCA_045637945.1 Clostridia bacterium | reverse complement strand
GGCTGCATTGTGGGTGCATTTTTGATTTTTGTTAAGATAAATTACTTACAACGAGAAGACAAAAAGCTTTTAAAAAACAAAAAAGGAAAAAGGTATTTTTATGAAAAACTTTAAGTTTAAAAGTGTATTATTTGCAATCTTAACTTTATTTTGCATAACTTCTTTTTTCATGTTTGCGCAACCAGCTCAAACTAACGATATTGAAGTTAATGCTGCTAGTTGTAAACTGGGCACTTCTATGAAAAAAAGTAATGAGCTTGCATCAAATGAGTTTTTGTATACAGGTGAAGAAGGTGGAAATATTCCTTTTTCTTTATTTATTACTAAACCTGTAACAGGAACTGCTGAGTATGAAATTACAAACTACATACCTACCTTTACAAGCGAAGTTAAAAACGAATCAGCAAAAAGCATATATTATTACACAATGGAGGAAGAATCTCGTCCATATATTTTGTTGTCTTCCGATTCTACAGCAGCTAATAAAGCTTATAACACTTCTGTTGTATTTAAATTTAATGATTTAGACGGTAAAATATCTGAAAGCAACAGCATTTCAAAAGATGCTGGTTTTATGGATATTGAAGCAACCGTAAATGGAAGAACTATACTTATTGATAGAGATAGTTCTCAAAGTGCTTCTACAGATAACAGTAGTGCAACATTAGCAGTAAACCTTCAACCTTTGATCGTTGAAGGAAATAATAACTTAAGAGCTAGATGTCCAAAAATTGACGCTCAACAAAACCTTCTTGGTGGAAATGGCGAAGACAATGATGTTTCATACAGAAGAGGTTTGTATGAAATTAAAATTAGATACAGCCACACAGATGTTATTACAAATGAAGTTTCAAATGAATGTGTATTTACTATTTCCTTCTTTGTTTTAAATGAATGTGATTACATTCCTGAAGGAGAAGACTCACCTTTTACTTTTACAAACACAAATACTTATAATATTGTAACAGAAAAAGATGGCGTTGAAGTTATTGATTCTAACTACGAATTATTTAACTACAATTATAAAGACTCTCCTATCGTAGAACTTGACTCAACAAAATTTGGTATGAACTTTACATATACTTCAGGCTATACAAACTACATTTTTAAATATCAAACTTTTGTATATAACTATACCCCAGAAAGAATTCCTCTTTTACAACAACAATATACCCCTGAAGAATTAAAAAATATCCCTTCAGGATACATTGTTACAAAATTAAAAGATAAAGAAATAACTTATATCATTAACACATATATTACAGACGAAAGTAATTATACTTTAAGATTTGACGTTGAAGATTTTAAAAAGGAGTTTATTATACCAAATAAAGTTAATACAACTTATCAAGGTATTTATTCTTTTGATTTAGAGTTTTTAATCCAAAATACAACTTCATATTCTGTAGTTGATAAAAGCATCTTAGAGAATGTTAATGAAAAAATATACAACCAAAAAATGGCAATCTTTGGTTATGAACTTATGTATTATGATCAAGACCCAACATCCCCTACTTACAAACAAGACGTTCCTCTTTTAAATGAACACACACACACCAACTTCATTTCTTATAATACAGCCTCTGCCGAAAAAACAATTGAGGCTAATGAAGGTTATTTTGTTGATATTCCAAATTATATTGCTATAACTGACCAAGCTCCTTTAAGATTTCACAGTTACGGAAACCTATTAAATGGCTACACTGCAAAGTTTGTAATGTATGATTATAAATCAGTTTCTGAAAATGAAGTTTTAGAACCTTTTAAAGCCATTAAAACTCTTGAAACAGATGCATTAAAGAAAGCTCAGATTGATGCTATAAGTGAAACTATTACAAGTCAAAGCACTTCTTCATACACTCAAGGGGCTTCAATCTCTGGCGATAATATAAGAGTAATGAAACTTGATTATCAACTTAACTTAAATTCTTCAAGCACTGAATCTCTTGAACCAATTATTGTTTACGGTTGCCAATATATCGTTTTTGAAATCAACAACACTGTTCAAAACCTTTATGTTCAAGCAATTGAAGAAAATACTACATATGATTTTGATACATACACAAATAAAAATGTAAGAGTTAACCTTGAACAAAAGCCAAATACATTCTATGCCCCAGTTCAAGTAACATATTCATATTCATCAAATTTTGATAGATCAGATATTTCAACTTCTACAACCTTATACACAAAGAAGTTAGAAGATCAAAAAACAAATTATGAATATACCATTTATGGTAAAATATACACATATTATGTTCAAGCTCAAACAGACAACTACACTTTCTCTAGAAGTGGTTATTATAAGGTTTCAATAAGAAGTGTTATTTCAAATGTTCCAAAAGTTTTCTCCTTTGTAATTGATAAAAATCCTTTTACAAATATTTCTCTTAACACAGTAGGAATGAACAAAGATAAAACTGCTTATATTAAAGAATCAAATATTCTTGCCTCTTCCCTTCTTTCACTTTCAGAAGATGACGATAAGAAAAAACCAATTATAGAATATGATCTTTTTATTTCTGAAAAAGCATTTACTATGGCTTGGAAAGAAAAACCAAGTGGCGCAGCTTCAGATTGCTATGTTTATTATATGGAAACAGGCGAAGATAGTTTGAATAAAGATAGCGCATTGTTTAAAATTGCTAATGGAGATTATTATTTAACAAACGGATTATCACTTAATACAAGAAGTACAAGAATAGATACTTATAAAAATAGTGTAAATGTTATTGCTGGCAGTGCTAATGCGGCTTTCCCTGCAACAGAAGCATCTAGTTATTATTTTAATAAAGATGGATTATATTTCTTCTATGTCTTTGATGAAGCTGGAAACTTCTTTACACGTGCAGTTTTAATAGATTCTTCCCTATCATCATCTTTACAAGGATATTGGGAAGGCATTGAAGAAAGATCAAAATGGGTAAATACTTTTGACCCTGTTAAAAACCCAGCCAACTATGTAAATAAAGATACTACAATCTATTTTGGAAGTCATAAAGCTTTAAAAATGCCTCAAAAACCTGTTGGTGATGACATTCTTTCTTTTGAAGATACAAGTTTTACAAGAGCATATGATTTATCTGATAACGGAGCTTTAATTGAAACAAAAAAACCAATTACTATTAAATTTTATGAAGATGTTTTAGATAAACTTACAAATTATATAAAAGAAGTTGAAAAAGACGATTTAATTATTGGTTCTATTACCGATAAAGACCAACCACTAGCAGAAACTTTCCAATATTTAATTTTAAGAAACACTCTCCTTTCCTACGAAAAAACACCTACTGAAGTTGAAGACCCACAACCAATTTCAGGAAGAATTGGAGAGATTTATAAAGCAAAAATTTATACTAGAGGCGACACAAGTTCTTACGACTTTAATGGCGAAGCTTACTATGATTTTAGTATTACAAATATAAACAACAAGGTGGCTTTAAAACAAGTTTGCATGAACTTTGATATGGTTCAAGGAACTTTCTATGCTTATGGTTTGGAAGAATCAGAAAAAAGACTTATAAGAAAAAATTCTGGCACAAACTTAGATTTCTTAAGATTTGAATACAACAAACTTGATGATGAAACAGCTGAATTTTATTCATTAAAATCTTTAGTTTATGATTATTATGAATTTGTTGTTGATGACAGCAGTATAAATTCTTCAAAAACTACTTACCCATTTGCGTTAACTTCAGCTGAATCTAAAACCAGTGTTGATTTACTTTCATCTCAAGTAACAGATCCAAGCAATGAAAGTGTTTTTGTTATTGATCCAATCAATCTTAGCCCATCTAACTTTACAATGCCTGGTAAATATATTTTAACCAGAGTTTATAAAGGTGGAACCCATGATTATATTGGAGGCAATCATGCTGATTATCATGACGACTATGTTTATGTTGGAGAAGGTGGAAGTTATTATTTAGATTCTAAAACACAAACATATATCAATTTGTTTGAACTTGATACTTTAGTTAGAAAATATATTGTTTATGTTGATCATTATGGCATTATCACCTCTTCAGTTATGATTAGAGATGATGGTAAAGAAAATATAAGAGAAGTTGGTGACAACATTTCAGTTTCTTTAAGCTATCTACTTGATGAAGAATGGGAATTTAAGGAATTCTTCTTAACAACTTCAGGCACATTGTCTTTAGATACAAACAAAGTTCCTGTAAGCATAAATATTCCTTTAAGCAAATATTTTGTTTACTATAACTCTATTAGTGAAAATCTTTATAGCAAATTAATTTTTGCAAAATTACAAATTTCTATTGAGTATGCACAATCATTCTACTCAGAAGTTATTACTTATAATATTGACGGATACGATGTTTCAACTGGTCTTTGCACTTGCAGTGCCCTAGTTTCAAACGAAAACCCATTAGGCAAACTTATATTTAATAAAGAAGGCAGTTACACAATCAAAATCAATGACAAAACTGGTTATTCTGATACTTCAAGTAACAGACCAGATGCAAATAACATCAACCCAACAACTTTTGAATATGACTTTGAAATTTCTCATACTGCCCCATACACAGATGTGTATACTTCAGTATATGATTATCAAAAATTAACTTTTAAAGATAACAAACTTACAAATGAAGATAATTCAACAAACTTTGCAACAAATATTAAAGAACAAGCAACTGAATCTTTGAAAAATGAAGTTTATACAACTTGGAGTGACCCACTCACCCCTTATAATGCAAAGGTAAATCAATTAAACATTGAAATTGTTGACCCAGATACTAAATCTAAAACAAGAATAAGCATTGACTTGAAAGACCCTAAATTCAACTTATTCGATTCAGCTAAAAACAAAACAAATCTTGAATTAACTTCTGAACAACAAGCATTTATAAACTACTTTAAAGTTTCTTTCTATGAAGATAATGAAAATCCTTCAATTTATGATTATCAAGCATATTACAGATATACTTACTCAATAAGCATTAATATTTCAAAGGAATATATATATAACATTACTTTATCTTATGTTTCAGATTCTACCCCAAATCAATCATTTATTGGCGATAATGGTAAGAGTTTTGCAGAAAGTTTATATAAAGTAACAATTGACAGAACAAAACCTTATACAAATATTGATTCTTTAATTTTTGGAGAAGAATTTTTAAAACAAACTTACGCAGGCGGAAACGTTCAATCAATTAAAGAAGAATTATTTGACGTTGCAAACCTTGAAACTTTACCTTCAACATTTACTTATGCTTTTGGTGTTGATAGAAACTTTAAGTTAAGTTATGTAAAAGAAGACACTGCTCCTTACTTCTATGTAAGAAATTATCAAAAATTTGAAGATCAATATATAAGCATAACACCAGACATGATTGATAGTGTTTATGATCAATCTAAAGCTTATTATACAGACTACTCTTCTTTCACAATAAGTTATCCAAGATTTGCCGAAGGATTATTAAATAACGATCAAATTACAATTAAAAACTATACTTGGAATAGAATTTATTATAATTCAAATGCAACTTTACTTTCTTTAATTTCACAAGCAACAAATGATAAAAACCCAACAGGTTTCTATGAAATTATTGAAAAAGACCTTGCAGGAAACTATAGATGCTATACAGTTTACTTCTCAGAATTTAACAATCTTAATAAATTAGTTCTTAATATTGATGGTTATTCTGATTACAACTTAATAATAGGAAGTAATCTTGATGGCAAACGAATTACTGAAGACAATATTACAGTTGATTTAATGTATGAATTGGTTGATTTATCTTCAAAATTTGGTTGGGGTAAAATTACTTTAAAAAATGAAACTATCGGTCTTAGCTACCCAGCAGAAATAAATCTTAACCCATTTATTAGTTATCATCAAACTCAAGCATTATTAACAGAAATTAACAAATTCTTTACAACTGAAGTAAAAGATCCAAGATTTAGTTTCACATTAAGCAAATACAATTCTGCTTTCCCAAGCGTAACTAGATATTTAAACATTATTACTTCTGTAGAAGAAGCAAAACTTGCCCCACCTACAATTGAAGAAGTTGTTAATGTTTCAACAGGGGTTATAACTTACAACTTAAAGTTCCCTACTTATACAAGCACATCAGTATTATTCCTTGAAGGACTTGAAGTTAATATCTTACAAGGTAAAGTATGGCAAAACCTATATTCATATGAAGGAAAAATAAATATTCCTGAAAAAATAACCGGTTTGCAAAAAGGTATTTACGAAATTTATTATACAGATAACTACTCTGGTAAATATGCTAACCCATATATATTGTATGTTGGAGAATATTATATTAACAACTTTAATACTGAATTTAATTTTGAACATTCAATATATCAATACGACTCTTCAAAAGCCATTTATTATAGTGGTGGCGATATTAAAGTAACGTACGAAGCAAATATCTATGACATTTGGATTAATGGAAAAATTATGTCAGGCAATTCTTCTTTTGAAAGTTTATCTGACAAACTTGGCCAATATAATTGCAAAACATTTACTTTAACTAGCGATTATGAATATGAAGATATTCCTGCTTTTGAAAGTGTTGGTGGTGAAACTTACTACGAAATTGTTTATAGAGATAAAACAACAAATAGAGAACAAAAAAGATATAAATTTGTAATTTATGATGTTCTTCCTGAAATTTTACTTACAAATGCTTATGGAGGCGAAGTAACCTCTACCCTAACAGAAAGTTCATCACAAATAACAAGTTCTGTTGTTTATATTAATTGGGGAAAAATTACAGGATGTGATTTTGAAAGTTTAAACGATTCTCAAACTAATACCGTTACAACAGCTCTTCTTTACACAAAGAATCAAAACAATGAATATAAAAACGGTCTTATTATTTCTGAAAATCAAGCAGTTACTGAAGAAGGATATTACAAGCTTGAACTTAGAAATTCAAAATTAGGTAACTACAGAGAAATTTACTTTGCAATTCAATTTGGAGACTTCCCTCTTTATACAATTACTTCTAACAACAAAGCTATAAACCCTTCAAGTTTGGAAAACTTAAACTTCACTTCAACTGATGAAAATCAAAAAGCACAATTTGACAGTGGTTCTGCTAGTGATAGAATGATAAATGTTCTTTACACTGCTCTTTCAACTATCCCTGAAATTTCTGGTAGTGAATTTAATTCTCTTAAAAATCAATTAGGATTTAAAACTGGAGAGTTTGTTGAAGGCAATGTAGGTATTTGTTCTTTAAAAAATATTCCTCACTACTACTCTATAAACGATGTTGAAGTTGTTTATAATAGCAATATTGAGTTAAATATTGTAGAATTCTGTTTCTTAAATAATATATTGCAAACATCTTATAAGGTTGGTTATGGATATGAAAATCCAACACCTAACAATGTAGGAAGTTCTTACTGGACAACAATTTATCTTGTTTATAACTTAGATGGACCAATTAGAGTTGAATTTTTTGCAGTAACTAAAGCACCAAAAACAACAGCTTTAGTAAACGCAAATATTAAATATCAAAATGAAAAAACAGGCACTATTTCTTCAATTGTATTAAATACTTATGCAAAAAATTATACTTTAACTAATAATGAAATAAAAAATAGTGATATTACTTTAATCTGGAACAAATTATCTACATCTAATGAATACTGGTATAATCAAGGTAATGCAATTTGTGTTTATGATAAGTATGGTGTTGATACTGATTATTATCCATTAGATTGCTTTGACTACCCTTCTAATATCGAAAATAAGAAACAAGCTACAACAACCTTAACCGGTTCTGGCACACACAATCTTATGTTCAAAGACTGGGCTGGCAATACACATGAATTTGCTCCAAATACTTATGCCCCACAAAATTATTATTCTTTACTTTTAATTGATTCTGTTATTTATCATTTAACTTATAATGAAAAGAATTACAACCCAATCCAATATGGTGTATTTAATGACAGTGTTGATTTAGTTATTGATGAAGAATATTTACAATACTATTCTGGTTTAAATGTAATAATAACAAAAAATGGTAACTTATATTCAGGAGCAACAGTTACAAACAATGTTTATTCATTTAACGAATCAGGTAGATATGTAGTTCAAATTTCAGCCTTGTATGGACAACAAAAAATAGGTTTGAATAAAGTAACTTACAACTTTACAATTTTAAACAGCAATTCTGCAAGACTTGCCTATGAATTTGTTGAAATACCTGGTTATGAAATTATTAAAGTTGTAAAGAACAATGAAGATGTTACAAACAGATTTAAAGTAAACGGAAAAATAACTTCATTATTCTTATCTTCATCACAATCAAATAGTGGTAACGGACATTATGTTATAACAATGAAATATGGCAAAAGAGATAATGAAACTCTTACCTACTCATTCTCTATTAACGATTACGTTCCAACAATTACATCAAACGTGCCTCATGGAGAAACAACAACTGGCTCAATTAAAATTTCTTATAACCCAAGCATAATTTATGAACAACTTGGCGAATGTACTATAAGAATTTTAACATACAATAACGACAGCAAAGCTTTCTATTACTACTCAACAATTTCTATTGACGAAAAAAGCATTGTAAATCCTGGTGCAAGCACATTTGAAATTACAAGATCAAACTCTTACTTTATTCAAGTTCAAACAAAGAGTGGAAACGTTGTTTCAAGTTTCAGAGTAAACAAAAAAGACCCTCTTAATGCAATTGCAATTATTATTATTGTAGCGTTTGTTATTGCAGTTATAGTATTAATTATTGTTGTTGTTAAGTTAAGAACTAAGATGAAAGTTAGATAATATCAAAAAAAAGAAGTAGAAAAACTACTTCTTTTTTTTATGCACATATATTCATATAAACATATTTTTTATTAAAATTTAATCAATATCATAAAAACAACAATTCATGTTATCAAGTTCATTATAAACAATTTTATAAAAGTCACCTTTTTTATCTGTTTTAAACATTGCATATACTGTAATATTATTGCCTAATTTTAAATTCCTTGCTACAGAAATAATACAATAACACGTATCAAGCGATTTGTTTTTTAGATCTTCAAAATTATTCATATGATGGAAGTTTTTATATTTTATTAATTTTCTTATATCGTTTACAGACAAAACTACATTCTTTTTATTTTCTGCCAATCTTTTAGCTCTTTCAATTGCTAAATTAACTGTTATATTAACTTGTTTTTCTGAATCTCCAATAATTGTATAAAAACTTTCAATATTATTTAAATTTTTAAAAACAATATCTTCTTCTGGTAATGTATCTAAACATAAATTTATTCCACAAGTGTTTTCATCTGGGTTAAAAGATTTTAATAATTCAAGATAATCTCGTAATGAAGAAGACAAAATAACATTTCTCGTTCCAACGCAAGTATCTTGCAACACTTTAAAATTATTATTACAATTTAAAAAGTTTTGTTTAACATTAGCGGTGCTCATTTCAAGTTTTTCAAACTCTAATCTATCATGATTTATTTCCTTTACACCATTTATAGTGTCAACGCCACATAAATAACAAGTATTTTTTGTTTCTAAAGTTTTATACTTATATGTTATGTAATCACCAGAAGTTAAATTATATGCCTTAATAAAATTGTGAGGAACAAAGATGATATTTTCACTTTCTTTTATTTGCCCTGTTCCAAAAACATAACCCTCCATATTTTCTAAAAACATAAAGTAGCCTTTTGCTTTTATAGGCTTTTCTTCTTCTAATGAATTTTCTTTTCCATAAACAAAACCAGGACTAGCCAAAAGCCATTCTCCTCCACGGCTAGGTGCAGAATCAAATTTATATCTTCTTTCACCATACAAACTGCTATTGTTCATATAATCATCAAAAGTAACTACTTTTTCAGGAACGATGCCCGTTTCTCCCCCAACAAAACCATTTGTATTAAAAGAATTTTTAGGAGGTCTTCCTTGTCTACTTTTTGGCATTTGAGGTTTTTCTTCGCCATTTATAATCTTTAATATTTTTTCTATTAAAACTTCTTTTTTATATAATGTTGGAGATAAAACCCCCATTTCTCTTGCAATATTTCTAAGTTCAAAAATACTTGCCTGTCTCATTGCAAATTCATCTAATTTTCTTCCCATAATAAAAATCCCTTTACCCGACTAGTATAAACACAAAACTAACCGTTGTAAAGGAATTTTGTTTAATTTTGAATTATTTTTTAAAATAATATTAAAAAATGTTTTTTATAAAACAAGTTCACCTTGTTCTGTTTGAACAACTTTTAAAACTCTAATCTGAGAACCTGTTTCAGCATCTATATATAAATAAAATTTAAAATTATTATGCTCACCTTCAAACTCGTAAGCCAAAGCCTCACCAACATATTCAAGAGGTATTACACACAATTTTTGACTATCAATTTTTAAATTTGAACTTACAAGTTTATTAGCTTCACTTTCAGACAATGAAGGTATTAAATCATCTCTAACTGTATGGTTGTATGCATAACTTGAAGCTTCCCATCCTACTATTGAATAATCTTGCAAATCAACTTTTACTTTAATTAAATCTGGATACATAACAATATCATCAATTACTGGAGCTAAATTTATATAACTAATGTTTTCTGAAGAAGCACTCCAAACACATTTCATATTGTCGATATTAAGTTTTTTTGCAAATGTTTCTGCCATCAAAATAGCCTTTTCTGTTACTTGGTTTACATTGTTAATACTTTCTACTTTAACAGCATCATCGTCTTCCAAGATATCATTTTGGGCCTCATTTGATGTGTTTAGATTATCATTATTAGTTTTTTGACCAATATTGTCATTTATATTTTTATTAGATTCCTCAATATTTACTTCTGTATTTTTTTCTTCAATATTTAATACATTTGAATTTAAAGTTAAAAGAAATCCACCTTTTTTTGTTATTTGAACAAAGTAATTTTTTCCATCTTCAGTATTAACACCAAAATCATATGTTTGAAAATTTCCATTTGTTTCACCAAGATAATTAATATTTGTTATTTTGTTATCAAACATTTTTGTTATTAAATTTTCAGCATCGTTTTCAGTTACTTCTTTTTCAGACAAACCTTTTATTTTTCTTTTTATAGTACTGTCAGAAAAAGGTCCATCATATATCAAAGAAGGATATTCAATTGTATCGTTTGAGAGCCCACTAAAGTTTAATGAAAAATCAGAAATTTTGCTTGTATCTTTTGATAGGTTTTCAGATATTCTATACCCATTCATTATTTTTTCCATTATAGTATTTAATTCAGTTTTTATAGTCGCAATACTATCATAGGCTTTACTTAAAACATCAAAATCATTGTTTTCAATTTTTCCATCTTTATAGCTTATTAAAGATGTACAATATCCATTAAATTGATTCATAAATCTAGTTGTTTTTTCTAAAACATTTTCATTAATCGGCAACAAACTTAAAGAGCTTTCAGCATCACTTGTTTGTTGTTTTAATTTAGATAAAGATTGTTGTTGAGACGTTGAGTCATTAGTTACCAACAATTTACTTACTTCAACCTCCATATTGTTTACATTATTAACTAAATCATAAAACGATCTTTGATATAAATTTTCTAAATTCATCGTAGCTGTAGTTAAAGATGAATTTGTTGAAAATAAAGTTATTGTTAAAGCTATAATAACACAACTTAAAATTGAAATAATTATTAAAAACGCTTTTTTCATTTATTCACCTACTTTATAAAGCAAAAACATGCTTACCAATTGTTACGACTTTTTGCCTAGAAAAAATCCATTTACTTGTAGCAGTTGCCGGGTTGTAATAATACAAACTTCCATAAGTTGGATCCCAACCATTTAAGGCATCTCTTGCAGCATTATAAGCCGTTTGATTTGGCTCTAAATTTATTTGTCCATCATGAACAGCAGTAAAAGCCCAAGGCTGATAAATTACCCCAGAAATTGTATTTGGAAAGTCAGGGCTTTTTACCCTGTTTAAAACTACTGCAGCAACAGCTACCTGACCTTGATATGGTTCACCCCTTGCTTCAGCATAAACACATTTTGCTAGCAAATATAAATTACTTGAAGATTGGGCCGAATTACTTGATGAGCTTGACAATGTAATACCTATTTTTGCAGCAGTTTTAGGCCCCACTATACCATCAACAACAAGACCATTGTTTCGTTGAAATTTTTTGATAGCTGCAACACTTTTTGAACCCAATATTCCATCTACCTTACCAGTATAGTATCCCCACTTTTTCAATCTTTGTTGAATAATTTTATTTTCTGAAGTTGTTGTCGCCGTAAAAACAGCTTCTTGGTAGTTAGTTGGTAATAAATAACTCCCTACAGCAAAAGAAATTCCAATTATCAAACAAAGAGACATTGTTAATATAATTAAAAACTTTTTCATTTATCCTCCAAAATATTTTTTAATAATCTCCGCAAACCTACTTTTATAATGATAATCTACATTTGAATTTAAAAAACACAAAGGTGGATAAACAATGCACCACCAATTATCACCTTCACCACTTCCAAGCGTTATTATTAAAGCATCATAATAACCATTTTCTAAAACCAAATTATCATAACTTCTAGTAGGAAAATATTCATTATTTATAGATGCAGAAGATTTATAATCAAAACTATTTTGTGCAAGAATATTATTTGCTATACATTCAATATTTTTTAAGTTTTG
>JAZUAI010000004.1:0-10025 GCA_045637945.1 Clostridia bacterium | reverse complement strand
ATTCTTTATTTATATATAAAATATTAAAATATGCACACTTTTTTAACATAAACTATTTTGTTAAATCCTTTGCCAAACTATCAAAAGATGATGACAAATAATCAACATACCCTTGATCTATTTTATAACCAATTGTTCCTTTAATATCTCTTGCAATTTCGCCTGGGTTTACATTTCCTGCAATTTCTGCCATTTCTTCACCAGTCATAATATCTTGAACATTAGGATTAAATAAAAGTTGTTCAATCATTTGTTCTCTTGTTTTTTCACAACCATTTGTAAAGATGTTTGGATAAGTAATATCTTCTTCTTCAAAATAAGGGCTTTTTCTATAAGCAGTATACATTGTTGCACTTTCGCCATAATCATATAAAACAATGTGATCAACTACTGCAGGATAAACTCTGCCTGCACTATTTTTTAAAACTGGACCATGAGGAGGTGTTAAAGGTTGAGCTTTGTAAGGGAATTTTTGAGCCAAATTTGGATTTACTCTTCTCCAAAGATAATTGCCTTGATGCCTATCAGTGTTTTCGGCACCTATATCCAAAATGTCCATTGTAAATTTATCTCTAAAAGCACTGTTTGTAAAATAATGTTTTAGTGGATAATCTTTTACATAATGAGGAGGTATGCACTCTGCAAAAGGTTCATCTGGGTTTGCTTCAATAATTTGTTTGTAATAAACATGGGCTGGAATTGTCATTGGAGACTCTACATCGTTTGATAAAACAACTCTTTTATCTTTAATATCAATGGCTGGAGTATAAATTGCTGTTTTAAGCCCTGCTTTAGCATAGATTTGGCTAAGAATAATTTCAGCATCCATACTTAACTTATCATAACACTCTTTGCGATAAAACCTTCTGCCATTTGGTGTTTTTAAATATCTAAAAAAAGCTTCTTCAACGCCAGAACCATTATATTGCTCTGCATCAATTTCTTTAGTTTTTAAAAAGCCTTGACGGTTGCGATGTTCACGATAATATTGTAATACGCCATTATCTTCCATTTGACATTATCCCCCTTTTTATCTTTTGTTTGATTTTTTATTTTATAAGCATTTCTGCTGTTTGATTAAGTGACCTTGCAATTAAGTCAACATACTTTGGTTCAACAACATATCCTGTTGTTCTTGAAATATCAAGTGCAGTTTCTTTTACATCAACAGAACCAATCTCCTCAGCTATTTGAGGAAGTGAAACCACAGATGCAACCATTTCATTGTGTTTTATTTGATCAATAACATCAATTCTTGATACGTCTGGGCCAAAATCGTTTGGATATTTGCAACTTGATTGGCAACGAGAACCAAAACTTAATATGTTTCTTGATGCTATGCCACTACGTTCATAGTCAATTGTATAAACATCTTGTGCTTGGCCAAGTTCGTTTACTCCATAAAAATAGTTACTGTCTTTTCTATCGGCATTATAAGTTCCACAGTCTAGCGAACGCATTTTTATTTTTTGATATAAAGCCTTTTGTGCAAAATAATCTAAAACTTCTTTGCTTTTAGTTGATGCAAATGGTTTTGATGCCGTTAACTCATCACACCCCACCTTACTTGCAACTTCCCTGTGAAATTGCTCAGCTTGAACAATGCTTGCAGAAGAAATATCGTTGCACAATAAAAAAGGTTTGTTATCTTGTATTGCAGGAATATAAATTGTTGAACTAAGCCCTGCTTGTGAATATACTTGGCTGAGAAGAATTTCTGCATCAGCACTTTCTTTTGAAAAGTAACTTCTAAACTTTTTATAAAATCTGCCTAAAGGAGAAGAACATCTAACAACATTTTCAAAATCTCTTCTTTGTGTTTGCTCTTCAACAAACCTTAAAGGCTTAACATCTAAAAATCCTTCACGATATGCCCTATATTGATAATACTCTAATAATCCATTATCTTTCATTTTTTAGATTTTCTCCTCCTTTTATTTTAATTTTTTGTGCTTTAATATTAAAAAAACACACAGAATTTTATTTTAATAATTATCTCATATAATACAAGCCTTTTCAATGGGCAAAAAATACAAAAGAAAGTGGATTTTTGTTATACAATTTAAGATTTTATTATTTTATATATAATATATATTTAATTATGGCTTACCCTTTAAACTTGTATTTTTTCTTACAATCATAAAAAAATAAAGGTAATTTTAAACATATTTTACAACCAATTTTAATTATGTTTTAGTTTTATTTGTTAGATTAAAAGCAAAAAAAGAGAGATTTTTAAAATCTCTCTTTTTATTTATGTATTTATGTATTTTTTATTTTGTTTTATTTTTTTTAAACTAAACAAGTTTTGCAATAATGCTGTTTAAAACATAAAAAGCATTGTCGTTAACTCTTAAATAACCTTTTTTAACAGAAATAAAGTTGTGTCTTGTTAAAAATTCAATTTCATTTTTCTTATCTGTTAACAAATTGCAATGAAATTGAGCATCAAACTCTTTTAAGTTTAAGCCTTCACTTGTTCTTAGGGCTAGCATAATAGTTTCATCTTTGCGTTGGTTAATTGTAACTTTTTCTTTGCTAACAACAGGAATTTTACCTTCAGAAATCTTTTGTAAATATTCATCAAGATTTTCAGTGTTTGCGATTCTTGTATTGTTCATATATGAGTGACCAGCTAAACCACAAGCAAGATACTCACCCATTTGCCAATAATTTAAGTTATGTCTGCTTTCATAGTCTGGCAAAGAAAAGTTTGAAACTTCATATCTTTTAAAGCCTTTTTTGTTTAAAAACGAGAAAACAAAGTTATACATTTCAACAGATTCATCTTCAGTTGGAAGAGTAACACGACCTGCTTTAACTTGCTTGTAAAGTGGTGTTGATGGCTCTAAAATAAGTGAATATGCTGAAATATGGTGAATTTTTTTCTTTATTAAAAAGTTTGCCATCTTTTTAACATCTTTCATTTTTTGACCAGGTAAAGCCAAAATCATATCAACATTTATATTTTCAAAACCAATTTTTTGAGCAAGTTTAATTGCGTGCATTGTATCCTTAACAGTGTGATGTCTGCCAAGAGTGCGCAAAATATTGTCGTTTAAAGTTTGGCCACCAATACTTAAACGGTTTGCGCCAACAAGTTTATATTCAAGCAGTTTTTTCTCTGTAACACTGCCTGGGTTAAGTTCAACACTAATTTCACAGTTTGATAAAACCCTAAAGTTGTTTTTAATCTCTGTTATGATTTTTGCAATTTGACCTTCTTTTAAAACAGAAGGGCTACCACCACCAATATAAATTGAGGTTACATCATAAAATTTGCCATATTCTTTGCCTTGCATTTTAATTTCTTCACAAACGCTAGAAACATAATCATCTTTTTTGTCGTTGCGATTGCAAAAAGAAACAAAGTTGCAATAACTACATTTGTGCAAGCAAAAAGGTATGTGAACATAAATTGATAATTTTTTCATACTAATCTAATTTAAGAATACTCATAAAGGCTTCACTTGGAATTTCAACTGAGCCCACTTGGCGCATTCTCTTTTTACCCTCCTTTTGTTTTTCAAGCAACTTTCTCTTACGTGAAATATCGCCACCATAACATTTTGCCAAAACATCTTTGCGCATTGCTTTAACGGTTTCTCTTGCAATAACTTTTGCACCAATGCAAGCTTGAATTGGCAACTCAAAAAGTTGACGAGGTATAACCTCTTTTAATTTTTCGGCAAGTTTTTTACCTCTTGAATATGCTTGGTCACGGTGAACAATAATGCTTAAAGCATCACATTTTTCGTTGTTTAGTAGAATATCAAGTTTAACTAAATCACTTTTTTGATATTTGTTTATTTCATAATCTAAACTTGCATAACCCTTTGACCTTGATTTTAAGCCATCAAAGAAATCATAAACAATTTCGTTAAGTGGAATTTCATAAGTAAGCAAAACCCTGTTACTATCAACATATTGCATATCAAGATACACGCCTCTTTTACCTTGGCAAAGTTCCATAATGTTGCCAACATAAGTTGGTGGTGTGTAAATTGAAACACTTGCAATAGGTTCTTGAATTTGGTCAATTTCGGTTACAGGTGGCAAAGCTGATGGATTTGAAATTTCAATCATCTCACCTGTTGTTTTATAAACATTGTAACTAACACTTGGTGCTGTTGTAATAATATCTAGGTTAAACTCTCTTTCAAGACGCTCTGTAATAATCTCTAAGTGAAGTAAACCTAAAAAGCCACATCTAAAGCCAAAACCTAAGGCTGAACTTACTTCTGGGCTATATTGAATTGAATCGTCATTAAGTTTTAATTTTTCTAAGGCATCTTTTAAATCATTATACCTTGCGCCATCAGTTAAGAATACACCACAGTAAACCATTGGTTTAACATCTTTGTAACCACTAAGAGGTTCGCTTGTTGGATTTTCGGCGTCAGTAATTGTATCGCCCACTTTTGTTTCTGAAACATTTTTAATACTTCCTGCAATATAACCAACATCACCAGCTTCAAGTTTATCAACTGCTTTTGGGCTTGGGCAAAAAACACCAACTTCAGTTACATCATAAGTTTTACCTGTTTTCATCATTTTAATTTTACTGCCCACTTTAACTTCGCCATCAAAAACTCTTACTAAACTAACTGCACCTTTAAAGTTATCATAATAACTATCAAAAATTAAAGTTTTAAGTGGATTTTCTTTTTTGCCTGTTGGGTGTGGAATGTTTAAAATAATTGACTCTAAAACCTTATCAATATTTAAACCTTCTTTTGCAGAAATTAGTGGTGCATCTGTGCAATCAATGCCAATAACATCTTCAATTTCTTTTTTAACTTCATCAACTCTTGCACTTGGCAAATCAATTTTGTTAATAACTGGTATAATTGTTAAATCGTTTTCAAGTGCCAAATAAACATTTGCTAAGGTTTGAGCTTGCACACCTTGTGTTGCATCAACAACTAAAATTGCGCCTTCGCATGCTTTAAGTGACCTTGATACTTCATAGGTAAAGTCAACGTGCCCAGGAGTATCAATAAGATTTAAAATATACTCTTCCCCTTCATAAGTATAAAACATTCTGGTTGGGGTAAGTTTAATTGTTATGCCTCTTTCCCTTTCAATATCCATACTATCTAAAACTTGTTCAGTTAAATCTCTGGTTGAAAGTGTGCCTGTTTTTTCAATAAGCCTATCTGCCAGCGTGCTTTTGCCGTGGTCAATATGGGCTATAATGCAAAAGTTTCTTACATTTGTTTGCCTATCCATTTTTTATAATCCTTAAAGTAAATAATAATATTGTAATAATTATAAATTTTTTTAAGCTTTGGTGCAAGTGTTTTAAAATTACTTTTGCTTTAATTTAGTTGAAAATTAAAAAAAACTTGTGTATACTTAAACCGCATATTTATATTTGAGGAAAGATTTTTATATGGAAGATATTTTTAACAGTTGGATAGTAAACCAATACATAACACACCGCGGTTTACACAATAACGAAATACCTGAAAACAGTTTAGCTGCTTTTCAAAATGCGATTGACCATGATTATGGCATTGAACTTGATGTTCAACCTCTTAAAGATTTTACACCTGTTGTTTTTCATGACGAAACATTAAAACGCATGACAGGCGAAGATGGTTATATAAATCAAATAGAAAATGTTGAAGCACTTAAAAAGTTTAAGTTGTTAAAAAGCGAAGAAAAAATTCCTACCTTGGAAGAAGCTCTTAACCTTATTAACGACCAAGTTCCTGTTTTAATTGAAATTAAAGATTACAATGTTAACTGTGATTTTGAAAAACATGTTTATGAAGTATTAAAAAACTATAAAGGCAGATTTGCTATAATAAGTTTTAACCCATACTCTCTTAAATGGTTTAAGGTTAATGCCCCAGATATTTTAAGAGGCCAATCAGCATCTTTCTTGAAAGGTGAAAAAATTAATTTCTTTGTAAAGTTTATGTTAAAAAGATTTATGCTTAACAAAAAAGTATCTCAACCACATTTTATTACATACAAATATGATGAATTGCCAAATAAATATGTTAAAAAATGCAAAAATATTCCTTTGCTTGCTTGGACAATTCCTAGCCAACAAGAATATATGAAAGTTGCAAAACACTGCGACAACATCATTTTTGAACACTTTGAACCAAAAATTTAAAAAACAAACTAAAGTTTTAAAAAACTTTTTAAAAGGTAAAAGTTTTGTATGATTTCTTGCGAAATGATATCTCCTATTAATTTTTACAACGAAGAAATTAAAGGCAAAGAGCTGACTGAAATTTTAAATAACCTTGAAAAATTAAGATTATCAATTCTTGACTTAGAAGAAAGTTTAAAACAAACAAATGTTGAAAGTTTTATCTCCCCTTCTATTGAAACAAAATTGTCTTGTTATAGAGATTATTTGCATTATTCATTTGTTCAATTAATTAAAGAAGAAATTTTAAAACTTGAAACAAATACAGAATTTTCATTTTTACCACTTTTTGATAAATATGGTGTTTTAGAAAATCAAAAACCAAAAATATTTTTTGAGTTATCACAAGAAGGTTTGTTTAAACCAGCAAAAGATTTTGAAGATTTAGATATTGGCCTTCCTTACAACTTTAACACCTTTATTAAAATTTAATTTATAAAAAAATAAAAGATGCTAACAATTGGTTTTAGCATCTTTTTTTATTGTTTTTTTTGTTTTTTGTAACGGTTGTTTTAAAACAATTTATTTTAATTTTAAAAAGTTTGTTTTTTAACCGTTTTTTTTATATAAAGTTATTTTTTCTTATTTTTTTCAAACTTTTTACGTTTTAAGCCAGCTTCTCTACCATTGGAAGTTGGTTTGTAATAAACTCTATCTTTTAAACTGTTTGGCATATATTGTTGATAAACATAGCCACCAAAGTCGTGTGGATACAAATAAGTGCTTGTTCCATCTGGGTTTGTTGATGGGTGGTTTTTAAGATTGTTTAAAATTTTGTCATCTTTAACTTTTTCAGCGTCTTCCATTGCCATGTGCATTGCATTATATACAGCGTTTGATTTTTCTGCTTCGCAAGCATAAACAATAGCGTGAGATAAGTTGAGTAAACACTCTGGTTCGCCAAGGTTTTGGCAAGAATAAAGTGCGCAACAAGCAAGTAATAAAGCGTTGCTATCTGCCATGCCAATATCTTCACTGCAATGTGCAATAAGGCGTCTTGCAATAATTTTTGGGTCGCAACCTGCTTTGATAAGCCTGTGTGCATAGTAAAGTGCTGCATCACTATCACTGCCTCTTATGCTTTTGCAAAAGGCAGATAAAATATCGTAATACATACTTTCATCCAAACTCATTGCTTTTTTACCAATGCTTTGAGTAGCAATTTCTTTTGTAATTGTTATAAATTTGTCTTTGCCTAAGTTTGTTGTTTTAACTGCAAGCTCCAAACCATTTAAGGCTTGTCTGCAATCACCACTGCTTGCCCATGCAAAATATTCGTAAGCATCTTCTTCCACTTTAACAGGCAAAGCACCTAAACCACGGTCAGGATCTGCAACTGCCCTTTTTAAAAGTTCAACAATATCACTGCTTTCTATTGGTTTAAATTCAAATACTCTACAACGAGAAACAATAGCTCTTGTCATATTTGTATAAGGATTTTCAGTTGTTGAACCAATAAAAGTTATATGTCCTTCTTCAATTGCTTGCAAAACACAATCGCTTTGTGCCTTGTTCCAACGGTGGCACTCATCTAAAAGCAAATATGTTTTTTTGCCAAACAAGTTAAAATCTTTTTTTGCTTGCTCAATAACTTCTTTTGCATCTCCCACACCACTTGAAACAGCATTTAATTTTTTCATAATACCGTTGCAAGTATTTGAAATAATATGAGCAAGAGTTGTTTTGCCTGTTCCTGGAGGACCATAAAAAATGCAACTGCCAAGAACACCTGCTTTAATGGCTCTATCTAACAAACTGTTTTTTGAAACAATGTGCTTTTGACCAACAAACTCTTCTAAAGTTGATGGGCGCATTTTTTCGCTTAAAGGTTTTTTATCTTGAAACTGTGAAAAATATTCCATACCCTTGCCTTTTGTTTTTTTAAAATTTTTCTTAATTATTTTAACACATATAAAAATAATTTCAAATGCCTTTTTTATTTGAAAACAAATATTTTTGATTTAACAGTGTTTTTTATTGGGTATTGACTTTTTGTGTTTTTAGTGATATAATAATTGTATAATCAACCAAGCCACAAAGACATGGCAAAAGATGGAAACATCACAAGGGTTGGTTTTTTTGTTTTTATAAGGGTTTGATTGTTTGTCAAACCTTTTTTTATTTAAAAATTTATTAAAGCATTGTCTTTAAAAGAGTTATTATCAAAACTTAAAAAGTTTAGGTTTGAAAAAACAACATTGTTAAATTCAATTTCACCATTTTTATTAGTGTTGTTTAAAGTTAAGCACGAAGTTTTGTTTTCACGCATTAAACAAACAGAAGCTTTTGAAACTATAAACTCTTTATTGTTGTTAACATAAATACCACTGTTTGCTTGCCAAATACCAAAGAAAAAGTAAAACAAATTAAAGTAAATTTGAAACAAGTTATTTGAAACTAAAAAGTATCTGTTTAAGTTTTTTATTATAATACTTTGGTCAATAATTTTAGTGTTAAAAGTTTTGTTTATAAGACAACTTAAATCAGGTAAAAACTTTTCACTTTCAATTGATTTTTGCATAATTTTTTGGGGCAAAAATTCGTTTATTAAATGGTTTAAAATTTTGTTTTGCGTTAACACTTTTGGCGTTTTTATTTGGTTGTAAATTTTATAATTTTGTTCAAAATTTTCTTTTATTTCATCTTGAGATAAAACTAAATTTAAAGGGGTTTCACTTCCCACTGCAAAGTAAAATATTTTTTGTTCTTGTGCTTTTAATTTTATATTTTTGCTTACATAAAAATAGTTTTTGTATGCATAGCACTCAAACCCTTTACCAAACAAAGTTAAGTGGTTTTTGTTAAAATTTAACACAGATATTTGCGTTTTGTTTAAGTTTTTTATCTTACTATAAATTGTGTTTTTACCCACCTCTTTATTTAAAAGTGTGCCAAAACATACTTTTAATGTTTGCATAGTAGCTGAACAATTTTTGCATAGCACTTTGTAAAAAGTTAAAGAATTTTTATAGTTAAAAGTTTTTGAAACATCAATATTAAACTTTTTATTTTGTATTAAAGAAGTTTGATAATAGTTTGCATAGGTGTAGTCTTCTACCTCAAAAAATTGGTCTTTATTATCAATAAAAAACAAGCCTTGTTTGCTTTTAAAAAATGGATACATTTTATCTTTCCAAAGGCTAGAAGATAATAATTTGTTTTTAACTTTTAAATTAGTTTTTATGTTAAGATTTTGGTTTGTTTTGTTCAAATCAAAAAAGTTTATTGCTCCCAGCAATTTATAATCTATTTGCGTGCTGTCATAAAGCCTAACTTTAACAGTTTTAAAGTTAAAATGTTTAACAAAACTTTTTAACACTTTTAAGTTTTTTACTGAATTAAAAAATAAAAACAAATTAAAACAAAAACCCATTTTATCAAGACTTTTTACCTTTCTTAAAAAGTTGTAAAGACTAACATTATCTTCATTATAAAATTGATATTTATAACTAGGCAAAAAAACATCTAACCCACTTTTTTTATATTCTTCTAAGTATTCTTCCTGAAAACTTTTATTTAAAACAAATAGTCCACTTGTTAAATTTTTGTATAAGTTGAAAACACTTGAATTTTTGTTATAAAAAATTAAACACCTAGGAAGCATTAAACTTTTAAGTCTAACTTTGTTTTTAATTTTTTCTTTTACAAAAGTTCTGCCTTTTGCTTTTGTTAAATACAAAAATACAAAACTTAAAAATAAGATAATGCTACCTAACACTAAAACACTTAAAATAACCATAGTATTAAAATTATTCGTTTTGTTTTATTTTTTAAACATCATTTTATTTTGCTTTTTTTAATTTGACAAACAAAAAAGAGAAAAGGGTTCTATTTTTCCTTTTCTCTTTTTATTTTT
>JAZUAI010000003.1:0-45312 GCA_045637945.1 Clostridia bacterium | reverse complement strand
TACTTTGTAAAAAATCGCCTTTTATATATATGTTATTTCTTATATATATAATTATATATAATATATAATAGGCAAATTTTTAATAATCTGTTATAATATTCTTTAGAAAAATTGGAGGAAATATGGTTCCAAAATTTTTAAGACAAGAGTTAAAAACATATATTAACAAAGAAATTCGCCCATTATATAAAGCTTTTGATAAAGCGCACAACCTTTCACACTATAAATTTGTAACAAATAATTGTATAGAATATTCAAAAGAACTTATAAAAAAAGGAATTGAAATTGACTTAGAAATAGCGTTTATTGTAGGAGCTTATCATGATATTGGGCTTATTTTTGGCAGAGAAAACCATGCAAAAAGTTCTGGGCAATATGTAAGACGAGATAAAAAACTAAAAAAATTCTTTAATGAAACAACAATTGAAATGATAGCTCAGGCTGTTGAAGATCACTCTTCTCACCTTGAAAATGAACCTCGCAATATTTATGGCAAAATAGTTGCAGATGCAGATAGAAACAACAGTTTATATCTTGTTTTCTCTAGACCTATCAAATATGGATTTAAAAACGAAAGTCATTTAACTAGAGATGAACATATAACAAGAGTTTATGATTTTGTAACAAAAAAGTTTGGAAAAAATGGTTATGTAAAATATTGGCTAAACCTACCACAAACAATACAAGCCCAACAAGAAGTTTGGTCTTTGCTTGAAAATAAAGAAAAATGCCTAGGCTACATTGCCGGCATTTATGATGAAATTGTTAATAAAAACAAATAATCCAACCACAAACAATTAAGTTTTTAATAAAAAAAGAGCAGTTCTACTGCTCTTTTTGCTTTTTTATATCTTCAAATTATTTATCATAATCGCTTGTTAAATCTTCTTTTGGCTCATAAAAATCATCTTCATATTCTTTATAAATTGAATTTGTTCTATGAATTGTTAAAAAGTATTCAACAACCCCAAAAGCTAAAAAGCCAAGACCTATGCAAAACATAATTATAACAAATGTATCAAACTTGTCATAAACTGCAATTTTTAAGTATGTAAAAGCAAGCGAAACAAACACACAAGCTGTGCGAATATATGACAACAAAGATCTTTCACAAGACATTTTTGTTCTTTTTACTGCCAAATCAACATCAATTCTATCAATTTTAATTTTCTTTTTTTCTTTCATTTTTTATTTTCCTCTATAATATTAGGTTATCAACAATAAAAATTTAAGTCAATTTATATTGCATATTTAACTATTTTATTTCTTTTTTAAAATTTTTGTTAACTTACATATAGATTTTTAAGGCTTAATGTGATAAAATTATAATTAGGAAGAAATATATGAGTATTTTAAATCAAGTTTTAAGCAGGTTTGCAACTGGAACTCAAACCGTTTATAGATTTTCAACATCAGAAGAAGTTGAAGCTTTTGAAAACAACGAGCTTCCATCTTTGGGTGAAACTTGGGAAAGAAATAAATATAGGAATTCACACAAATACAAAGATGATGAAAAATATCTTCACTTTTTTGAAACACCCGATATTCCACCAAGGATTTTTAAGTCTTTACCTGGCGAAAAATCTTATTTATGTTCATTTGAAATTGACAAAAGTATTTTATTAAAGAATAAAGGAAGTGGATATTATCCACCTCAAGGATATGAAGAAAGTGCAACAACAATAACTGAATATGCAATCCCTATAAGCGAATTTGATTGTTCAACTTTTATTGAAGCAACACCAATATCTCAACATGAAACAACTTTCTATGTTAAAACAGATACTCAAGCACCAATAGAGCAATAAAAAAGAGAAATTTAATGTGTATTTTAAAAATTTCTCTTTTTATTTTTATTTATAAGTGATATAATAGTTATCGAATTTTTATTAGGAGAAGAAAAAAACAGTATGAAACAAAGCGATATAAAAGAACTTCATTTAAAACATAAAGATTTAGATAAGCAAACTGTAAAAGTTGGAGGTTGGGTTAGATCTGTTAGAGATAGCAAAAACTTTGGTTTTATTGATTTAAACGATGGAACATCTTTTAAAGGCGTTCAGATTGTTTTCACACCAGAAGATTGCAAAAACTATCAAGACATTGCAAAACTTAACGCTGGAAGCAGTATTACTTGTGAAGGAACTTTAGTTTGCACACCAGAAAATAAACAACCATTTGAAATTAAGGCAACAAAAGTTGATATTATCTGCCCTACTACAACAGAATATCCTTTGCAAAAGAAAGGTCATAGCCTTGAATTTTTAAGAGAGGTTGCTTATTTAAGACCAAGAACAAATCTTTTCAATGCTGTTTTTAGAGTAAGAAGCGAAGTTGCTTATGCTATCCACACCTTCTTTAAACAAAAAGGATTTACTTATGTTCACACACCAATTATTACTGGTGCTGACTGTGAAGGTGGAAGTGATGTATTTAGAGTAACAACTCACAAATTTTATGATAAAGAATATATGAAAACAGCTACACCAGAAAAAGACTTTTTTGGTAAAAATGTTTTCTTAACACCAACAGGACAACTTGAAGGTGAAGCATTTGCCCTTGCCCTATCAAGAGTTTATACTTTTGGACCAACTTTTAGATCAGAAAACAGCAATACAACAAGACACGCAAGCGAGTTTTGGATGGTTGAACCAGAAATGGCTTTCTATGATTTAAAAGACAATATGAACTTAATTGAAGAAATGGTTAAATACTTAATTAAATATGTATTTGACAATTGCAAACCAGAACTTGAATTCTTTAACAGTTTTGTTGACAAAACCTTAATTGAAAGATTAACACTTGTTTTAAATAGTGATTTTGCCCATATAACATATACAGAAGCTGTTGAACTTTTACAAAAACACAACGACAAATTTGAATATAAAGTTGAATGGGGCACAGATTTACAAAGCGAACACGAAAGATATTTAACAGAACAAGTTTACAAAAAACCAGTTTTTGTTACTGATTATCCAAAAGACTTTAAAGCTTTCTACATGAGACTTAATGATGACAACAAAACTGTTGCTGCTTGTGACTTGCTTGTTCCAGGTGTTGGTGAAATTGTTGGTGGCAGCCAAAGAGAAGAAAGACTTGATGTATTACTTGATTTAATTAAATATAAAGGTCTTAAAGAAGAAGATTATTGGTGGTATATCAACCTTCGTAAATTTGGTGGCGTTGTTCACAGCGGTTTTGGTTTGGGCTTTGAAAGAATTCTTATGTATTTAACAGGCGTAAACAATATCCGTGACGTTGAATTATTCCCAAGAACACCAAAAAATTGTGAATATTAATATTTAATTTAAAATAAAAAAAGCACTAAGAAATTTCTTAGTGCTTTTTATTTTGCTTTTATTTTTATGGAGTATCAAAAGCTGTTTTAATTGCTGTAAACAAATCTGTGTAATAATTTTCACCAGGATATGTGCCAGCATAACTAGCTGTATTATAATTGTTATAATCAAATATTTCACTAGTTAAAACTGCTTCAACTTTTGCTTGTGCAATTGCATCACTACTTAATTTTTGAATAATAATTTTTGAACATTCGTAAGCAATTGCTTTGTCACAAGCATATTGCATATCTTCCATTGCATCAAGTCTTGAACCAATATTTTCTGGGTTTGTAAATTCTGTTGCATCAGTTAAAACTTCAAACTCTGCAATGTTTGCAATTATACTATTAAATTCTGTAAATAATGCATTATAAATTTTGCCTTCAGCATTTGTTAAACCTTCAACTTTGCTACGCATTAAAGCAATAATAGTTTTATACTCTTTACCATCTCCAGTATATGGGCCTGCTTCTTTATCAAAATAATGCAAAACAATGTCGTTAATATTCTTGTTTTTAATTAAATTACTATTATCTTTAATTTCGTCAAGTTGTGTGCCAATTTCAGTTGTTTCTCCACCTATTACACTAAACAAAGAGTTAACAAAAGTTAATTCTGTTTCAAAACTTGCAATGTTTGAAATATTTTCTTCTTTAATAGTTTCAACAATATCTAACAAACCTTGTTCTGAAGATAATTTTTCTGTAGCAAATTTATCAATATAATAAATTAAGAAATCATCTAATGTATGTCTACTAATAAACACACTTGCTCTAATATGTTCGTCACCGTTTATATTGCAAATTCTATCAAAAGTTTTACCAATTTCTGTGTAATTAAGGGTTGCAGCAGAAATTAATTTTGTTAGGTCATCTAAACAACCAAATTCTGTTTCATAACTTGCAATAACAATATCTGTATCACTTACTCTTGCTTTTATATCATTGATTATTTCAATTAAATCTTCATCTGTAATAGAGTCTATATTGTTGTTGATATAAACAGTTATAATATTTCTTATAACTTCTGTTGTAATAATGTGAGAAATCATTTCATCAAGCACACGGCCTGTATCTTTTAAATCACCTACACTATCACCATTTTTATCTTCAATTGTGCCATCAAGACAATCTGCAATCTTCAAGATGTTTAATAATTCATTTTTATAATTTTCAATATCATCTAAATTATCTTTAATTTTATCAATAGCAGTTAACAAAGCAGCATCAGTTGATGTTAAATTGTCTTTTTTGTAATCATCAAAATAATAAGAAATCATCTTACCAACTACTGTTTTTGTTATTACATTACTTCTCTTATCATAAGATCCTTGAATGTTTGTGATTTTGTTAAATTCTTCACCAATAGCAGTAAACATTGCTGTATTATTATCATAAGTTGCACTTAAAACATCAACAAGACCTGTCATAAAAGTAAATTCATATTCATATTTTACAACCTGTTCTTCTCTTAATGTTGTTTTAAGTGTTTCAATAGCATCTGCTAAACCAACTATTAAATCTTCATTTAAATTATTTTTTATTTCATCGTCAATATATTTAATTACGATTTCTTTTATTATAGAATCAGTAAATAATTTACTTTCATCAAGTTTATCTAAAATATTTCCGATTGCAGATAAGTTCGTAGTATCAAATTGAGCAGTTAAAATATTTTTAATCTTTGCAAATTCATTTTCCCAAACTACTTCTGTTTTATTGTTTGAACCATCATAAATGTTATTTAAAACATGATTATATATTGTATTGCTTATTCCATCTATTGAACAAGAAATGTCTAAAATGTTATCAACTTCTGCACCAAGTTCTACTTTTTGCAAGTAATAATCAACTATATTTCTAATAACTTCATTTGTTAAAATAAGTTTTGTATCAACTAAAGCATCATCAATTGCTGCACCTAAATTTGCAAGTTGGTTATTATTTGCAGCAGATAATTTGTTAAGGTCAAAATTATCAACGATAATAGGATAAACTTTTCTAAATACATTTACATTATACTTAAATTCATCACCCCAATCACTAATATTTGAAATATTTGTGCTTGTATTATAAATATTATCAAGCAAAGTGTTTTTTAAAGATTTTCCACCACTTACAGACACATTTAAAACTTCATCAAAATTTGCTGTATCAATTTTATCTAAAATAGTTTCAAGTATTGTTCTTATATTTTTGTTTGAAATAATTATTGAACCTAAGTTTATAGAACTTTGAATACCCTTTCCTACATTTTCAAATTCAACATAATTTTCATCTAAAACCTTTTCAAATGTTATTTCACTGTTTACAAGTTTTATAACTTTGCTATAAATGTTTGCAATATTTTCAAGTTCTTCTTCCCAACTTTCAACAAGTTTTAAATCGTTTGTTATTTCTGAAAAATCAGCAAAATCGGCTGTTAATTCATTTAATTTATCAATACCAAAATCAATTAAAGATTTATAGTTTTCTTCTGATAATAAAATATTTTTTAATACATCCAAAACTTTACCTAAACTTTCAAAAGCAGGAACTGTTTTTGTAACTGAATCTGAGCCTTTATCAAAATCTAAGTTTTCACTATCTGCATAGTAATCACAAAATTCTAATAAACTTGATACAACGCTTTTCAAACTTTGTTGTAAAGTTTCTGTTGTTGTAGAATATTGATTTTTGTATGTTATATCCAAAGCATCAAATAAAGCTTTAATACCTTTTTCTACAAGTTCTGGGTATTTATTTTTTAACATTGATACATTGTAAAGTTTGTCAATACACATATCAAGATTATTGTTTTTGCCAACTTTACCAAGGTGCAACAATATTCCATCAAGGCCAGAGACTTCACCTTTAACAAAAGGAACAATTAAATCTGCATTGTTTAAAGCTGAAACGGCGTTAACAATACTTTCTACTTGTGATTGAAGATCAATGAGTTTAAAGTTGTTTGAGTAAGAGTTGTATGCAGAAACAATAATGTCATCAATTTCACCACCATTATCAATAAGTTTAAAGTCTTCTGCGTTAATTATATCATCTAAAATATGAGGCAAAATATCATCGCCTAACAAATATATAAGTTTACTTGATCTTACATCATTAAAAGTTTTGCTAATTGTGCTTAAAAGATTATTTAATGATTCTTTTGTTATATTTTCTGAATCAAAGTTTTGAATTGAATAATATCTTCCATAAACTTTAACAATTGTGTTTACTTCTTGACCAAGATAAACTTTTTCGTTGTTTACTGTTGTTGTTGCAAGACCTTCAAATAAAGCTTTTGAAATAAAGCCCATACCAGAATATGTTAAAATTTTACTACCAATACTATCTTCATATGATGATAAATAACTTAACATTTCTTCATCATCAATAGATTTTTCAATAACAGAAACATTTTTGCCATTTTCTTCAACCGTAACATTTGCACTTACATTTTGATAAATAGCATTAAGACCTACAAAAGGACTAAGAGTTATTGCACACAACAAAAGCCCCATTAAAACACCAACAACTGCTCCACCAGAGCGAATTTTCTTTTGTTTTACTTGCAACAAAATAGGAACATTTTCATCTTGTGGTGGTAAAACACCGTTGTTTTGTGCTCTAAGTTTTGCTTGTTGTTTTTTAAACTTTTTTAATTCTCTTTCTTGTTTATCAAATATTCTTGAAGAAATAAATGCCCACAAAGGATACAACAATGCTTTTAAAAGCCAAAAAGCAATAACAAAAACAAAAATATTTAAAATCATTGCAGGAACATTTGCAGCAAAAGTTTTTAAAGCTTCACTATTTGCAAAAGCTTCATTGCTTTCAGCAAGGCTATTTACCAAGTTCACACCAATATCACTTATTTTTGTTACTGGGCCATTTATATCAAGACCAAGCGAAGAAATATCAATGCCATTTATAATGTTAGTAAAAACTGGCGTTAAAAAATAAACAGCAATTGCTGTTATAAATAACCATGCAAATCTAAAAAAGGTTTTTTTCAAACCCCTTTTTGCCCCAAAGAAAACTGAAGCAACAAGAATAAAAGCAATTAAGGCTGTAAAAATAATTCCAATAAGTGAAGCACTCATTTTTTTGTTACCTTTTAATTATATTTTTACTATTATAATATAAATATACATTAAAGAAATTGATTTTCCAAATAAAATTACTATTTGTGCAACCAATTGCCCTAAAAAAACATATAATTTTATAAAGGAAAACCTTTTTATATGCAAAACAAATTAATTATAACTGTTTATGCAATATCAAAAAATGAAGAGAAATTTGTTGATAGATGGGTAAACAGTATGAGCGAAGCTGATAACATTGTAGTTTTAGATACTGGAAGCACTGACAACACTGTAAAAAAGCTAACAGAAAGAGGTGTTAATGTAACCGTAAAAAATATTTCTCCTTGGAGATTTGACACAGCGAGAAACGAAAGTTTAAAGCTTGTTCCCAAAAACACAGATGTTTGTGTTTGCACTGATTTAGATGAAGTTTTTATGCCCGGTTGGCGAAAAAAAATAGATGAAAATTGGAAAGAAAAAACAAGACTTTTAAAATATAAATACGTGTGGAATATGTTGCCAAACGGCCAAGACGGAGTTACCTTTTTTTATGAAAAAATTCATAGTTTAAAAGGGTTTAAATGGGTTTATCCTGTGCATGAAATTTTAAAACACAAACCTTTAAATACTAGTGAAATAGCCATATGCGAAGACCTTGTTTTAAAGCATTATCCAGACAATTTAAAAAGCAGAAGTAGTTATTTGAAACTTCTTGAACAAAGCGTTAAAGAACACCATTTTAACGACCGAAATACACATTATTTAGCGCGAGAATATATGTTTGCTGGACAATACTTAGAGGCAATAAAAACCTTCAAAAAGCACTTGAATTTAAAGTCATCAACTTGGGCTGAAGAACGCAGTGCAAGCCTAAGATATATGGGCGATTGTTACTATAAATTAAACAAATTAAAGCTAGCAAAAAGATGTTATAAAAAAGCAATTTTACAAAGTTTTAACACGCGAGAACCCTACTTATCTTTAGCAGTTTTCTATTATGAACAACAAGATTATTTAAGCTGTGTTTTTGTATTAAATAGTATGTTAAATATTACTACAAAAAATTTAACTTATATAACAAACCCAAATTGCTGGAATGATTTTCCTTTTGATATTCTTAGTTTTTGTTATTTTAATTTAGGTCAATATTTTTCTGCTTATTTAAATGCTGAAAAAGCGTTACTTTTAAATCCAACTGACGAAAGGTTGAAAAACAATTTAAGCGTTTTAAAAAAATATATTTAAAAAGGATATGTAAAATTTACTTATCCTTTTTTTATTTTTTAAATTGAGATTATTGAAAATTTCTATATTTTATGGTAAAATATTTATATGGAAATAAATCAAAAAACAAAAATCACAACAGTAAAAAACGAACATTACCAAAATATGCTTTCGCATCTTGATAATGCTTTAAAAAATTGGCGTAATTTTAGCCGTCTTGACAGGCTTGAATATGCATATAAAAGTCTTGAACTTGCAAGAAACTATACCTGTTCAGCAAGAGGTGTTGATCCATCAAAAATATCAATAGCTCTTGAAATTATGCCTTCTATGGGTTATACACACTCTGTAAAAACAGAAGATGGGTCACCTAGAGCAACCACAACACTTTCAGTTCCTCTTGCAATAAGTGCTTTTAAGGTTTCGCCAATATCAGTTTTAAGAGCTGCCTTACATGAAAGCACACATGCTTGTGATGAAATGCTTTTAGTTGCACAACATTATGAAAACGCACCAATGCATAAAATAGGAGATGAAATTTTCCCTTTTGGATACTACCATGAAATTTATGAAAATTATAAAAGTTTTGGCATTGCATGGTTAGGCAAAGCAGATGAAATAAGAGCAGATGAAGCAAGTTTTGTAACTGTCTTAGATTTATTACAAGATTTAGCTTCTAACTATCCCGAAAATAGTTTTTATCAAACAAAAGCAGATAACTTGAAAGTTGATGCAGAAAAGCAAATGACAAGAGAATATCAAGCAGAAGTTGAGCTTGAAGCATGGAAAGCTGAATTATATCAAAAATATTTACCTGAAGGCGAAACAAGTTATCCAGTCGTTGATGAAACACTTCAAATAACAGATTTTGAAGCACCAACAAACAACTTTGTAACAATAGAAACAATTAGAAGTGTTGCAGACCAAAACGAACAAATGTTTAAATCTTCTGGTTATGTTGAAACAGAACTACAAGGCGCAACCACAAATCAAGCTGTTGCAGCTCTTCCTGCAAATATTGAAGAAACATTTAAACAAACAAATAACGCTTGTGTAAATCAAATTGGTCAAGCAATAACACCAGCTACAACAATGAGTTTTATTGCTAATTCAATGGCAATGGAAGTTGCCCAATAAAAATTAACAAAAATAAAAAAGGCTTTTTAAATTTAAAAGCCTTTTTCTTTTTTTACTTTTTCAAATAAAATTGTGTGAGTATCTTTAAAAGTTAAGTTTTCTGGCAACTCATCAAAAAGTTCAACTTTACTTATTTCAAAATCTGGAAGATCTTCAATTTTTTCTATTTCAGCGTAACAAAGCAAAGCATAACTACTTATACTATAAACACAAATAGGCTCAACTTTAAAATCTGTTGCTCCAGTTTCTTCAAACAATTCTCTTTTTACAGTTTCTTGCCAGGTCTCACCTTCTTCTATGTGTCCACCAGGCAATTCCCAACCATTTCTTTTTTTGTTAAAACTTAAAAGCCATTTATTTTTATATTTGCAAACACAAACAACTCTTGTATAAAGTTTTTCATCTATACTGCCTAAATCAAATAATTTTACTTCCATATTTCCCTCTTATTATCTACATTTTATCAATTTTAAAATTATAAAACAAATAAAAACATTATTAAAATTTACTTTTCATTTTTAACTTGTTTTGTTATGCTTTATATAATTAAACAAAAAAAGGAAAATTTATTATGACCGAAAAAGAACTTGCTGACATTTTAATAAAAAATGCCGAACATTATCACGACCCTAAAAACTCAGCTTTTCCATCAATAGTAATTGATAAAAAAGATTATAGTGATTTTAATATTGAAAAGTTAAAAAAAGAGCTTGAAAAACAAAATTACGACTTAATTGATGGAACACTTGCCCCAGCCCCATTTAACCAAATGGAGCCTGAATTTAAGGCTAAAAAGTGGTATATTTATCGCACAACACTTAGTTAATTTAATTAAAAATTTACTGCAGAATTTGCAGTATTTTTTTATGGTAAAAATGCCCAATTAAAAAGGCCTATATTGACTATATACTTTAAATTATGGTAAAATACTGTAATAATCAAAAAGGGGTGAAATAATGGATAACCTACAAAAAGCACATCTTTTATTTGGAAAAGAAAATCCTAATTTATTTATTCAAAACGAAGCAAATTTAAGCGTTGCTGATAGAGAGACTTTAATCTCTAGCAGAATTGCTTTTTTAAAAAGTTATAACTGTGATGTGATGGCAAGCAGAATCTTTCCTACTATTATGGGTAAAGATTCTAAAATGAATCACGAGGTTTTTGAAAGTTACTTAGCAAGAGCTTGGAACGAAAAAAGACGTTTTACAAGTGAACCTTCAACTAAAATGGAAACTGATTTTATGCAAGCAGTTTATAATAACCGTCCATACATAAAACAAGTTGCTGAGTTTACTCAATCTTTTGTTTTTGGAAGCAATAATATTCACGATTACTTAGCTGTTCCTGAAAATTACAAACTTGGCTCTTTAAAATATCCTGAAAAAGATACAAGAGCAGAAAATGTTGTTGTAAATTTAGAAAAACAAGATTTAAAAAGTATTACATCAAGCCCAATTATCCCACTTGCTCAATATAATGGCAGACTTGTTTTAATTGGTAAAGATGCTCAAGCAAATGCACCTGTATTATTTTCACTTACACTTCCTGATCAAAACGCTTTTGCTACTGAATACACTGGCGTTGAGATGCCTTTTATGCTTCATGTAAACGGTTTAGAACCAAAACAAATGGGAAGAATTTCTTACAAACCATCAACAAAACCTGAAGATTTACACCAACAAATGAAAGTTGATGAAAACGGCATAATTCAAAGAGGTAAAGATGGTGTTGCTGTAAAAGAAACTCTTTTAACAACAAGCGCACACTTCCATGCATACACAGACACAACCTTAGTTCATCCAAGACATTATTCTTGCGTAATTGAACCTCAAAATAATAACTATTTGGGAAACAATCCAACATGTCAAGGAGCAATAATTGATTTATTTGATAGATTTAATGTTGCTTACAATAAAAATATGGTGAAAACAACTGACCAAGAACCTCTCCCAACAGAATTAACATGTGGCGCAATTTCTGCATTAGGTTTAAATTTATCTGATGAAGAACTTGCTGATTTACCAATTACTATTGAACTTTATGAATCACTTGCTCATGAATATGACCTTTTACTTAATAATCCAAACCACGAAGTTGACGAAAATGTAACTGACCAAATTGCTTTAAGCATTCTTGGTGATGCAGCAATTAATATGCAAGAATACATGAGATTACATGGAAAACCTCAAGAAACTACTACTCAAGGTATTTCTATAGGAGGCGCAGAAATACATATTTCTCAACAACAAGTACCACCTACCCCAGAGTTATAAAACTTATAATTTAATTTGACTACAAAAAACAAAAAAAATATAATTTTTATATTGGAGAAGAATTTAATATGGATATTAAAAACTTTTTAAACACATTTTTTAAATCATTTGATTGTTATGAAGAAAATAACGGTTTAGTATTTGTTTTGCCAAACAAATATAGTTATGCTGAAAAAAGAACTTCGTTTTTTATAACAGAAGAATCTAATGGTGGTTTTACAATTTCTGATAGAGGTCAAACACTAAAATACCTTGAAGATGAAATGGATGTTGATTTGGCAAATTACTCAAACTTTATTAACAAACTTTGCAAACAATATGAAATTAAACTAGAAAACAAAGTTTTTACTGCTCACCTAGCAAGCTTTGAAACCAACCAAACAATGATTAATCTACTTAACTTTTTAGGCGCAATGCAAACAATTGCAAATATTGCTGTTTTAGAAAATTAGTTTATTTAAAAACAAAAAAATAAGTTGAATTTATTTCAGCTTATTTTTTTTATTTTCTTTTAATATAAGTTTGCCAATATATTTAAAAATATGATATTTTGTTTTTATTAAAGAATTTTTTAAAGGAAAATTTTTAAATAATGGATACTTTTATTTTAGCACAAGTGTTTGTGTGTATATCTTGTTTAATTTACTCATTAAGTTTGTTATTTAAAGTAAAATCAACAACCTTATTTTTGCAAATAATTAGTTCTATATTTTTTGTTACACAATACTTTTTACTAGGCGCTTATATTGGTGCAATTGTTGCTATTTTAGAGGTTTTAAGGTCAATAACTTTTTATTTTATAGACAAAAAGTTTAACTACAAAAAAGTAAGGTTTCCTGCTAGCTACACATTTATTGTAATTGGCTTTATTTCTGCAATATTTACATGGGAAGCATGGTTTTCAATCTTACCACTTCTTGGGTTAACTGCTGTTTCTGTTTGTCTTGGTTTTGAAAATATTTTATATTTAAAACTAAGTTGCACTTTTTCAGCTTTCTGCGCAATAATTTATATGCTTTTCTTAAATTCAATTTTTGGTGCTGCTACTCAAATTTTTATTGTTATCGTAGGCTTAATTGGAGTTGCTCTCTTTGTTAAAAAAAATAAAAATAAACAAAACAATGAAGTTACAACTTCTTTAAAGGAATAAATTTTATGATTAAAAAAACTTTTAACAAACTTGTTAGAGATAAAATACCTCAAGTAATAATTGAAAATGGAGACATCCCAACTACTTCAATATTAACTGATGAAGAAAATTTAAAAGAACTTAATAAAAAATTACAAGAAGAAGTAGATGAATATTTATCTGCAAAAACTGAAGAAAACAGTATTGAAGAACTTGCAGATATTGTTGAAGTTATTTACGGAATTCTTTATGCAAAAAATGTTTCTATTGAAAACTTTGAAAAAATTCGCAAAGAAAAAGAAGAAAAACGTGGCGGCTTTAAACAAAAAATATTTTTAAATTACACTTTAAAAAACGATAACTAGTTTTTTTAATGTAATAAATTAAAATAAAAAAAGGAGAATTATTTTATGCCAAATAAAACAAATAAAAAGTCTAGCAATACAAAATCAACCACAAAAAGCAATACATCAACAATTTCTATTTTAGATCAACTTGCTTTTTGGGCTGTACTTGCTTTGGCTGTTGTTATGATTATAAACGCTTTAATCAACTTTTTAGCCGTTTGTGGTGTTAACATACCAAGCTTAAGCCAAGCAACAAATATTTTAAATAAATTTGCTATGGCAATTGCTATTGCAATAACTATTTTTTGCTCATACTTTGCAGCAAAAAAGAAACCAAGAAAACTTTATATTTTCTGGCTTGTAAGCGCAATTTTAGTTGGTCTATGCTTTATTTTAGGAATAACAGTTTTTTAATTTATTTTAAATAAAAAAAACAAAAACACGGTAATGCTTTGTTGCCGTGTTTTTATTATATAATTATTTGTAAAAACATATTAAACTATTGTTCAAAAGTTGTTGCAGCGGTTGTAATTTGTGAGCTTTCAACAAGAACCGTTTTAATTGTTGGTAAAATACCTTCTTCAATTGCAGCTTCTTTTGTGTTGTCAGAAGCAATTAAAGTTGCAATAATTTCTTCATCACTTTTGTTTGCCAAGTATTTATCAATTGAGCCATCTTCAATGCCACTAACAATAACGGGAATTGCTGTTTGCATCATAGCATCATCCAAAGTTTGAAGTCTATCTTGAAGATCAACAACTTTTTCACCTTCTCCTCTATCAGTACAAGTTCTTATATTGCCTTGAATAAGTGAGCGAACTTCTTGATAATTTGTTTTTCCTGTTGGATAAAAATAACCAATAGAGCAAAGCTCTGCAACTTTTTCTTCAGTGCAATTTTCAATTAAATCTTCACCTAGTTTGCCAACACAAACTTCAAAAACATTTTCAGGACTACTTAAAACTTTGCTTACTCTAGCATAAATACCTTTTGCAATATCTTCTGTTGAAAGTGGTTGAAAAGGTCTGTTTTCTTTGTCCATTGCCATGGCAGCAAAAGCAGCAGCTTCATTTCTTTGATATTCGTTATCAATAAAACTTTCTTTTCCGTTAGCGGCTTCTCTGGCCATTATTCCTAATACATATTGATCTTCATAATTCATAACAACACCCTCTTTTTGTTAATACATTAAAAGTTTATCACACGTGTGCCGGCCAGTCAATATGCCAATTTTTATAAACAAAACTAAAAATATGAATAAAAAATAAAAACCCTACCAAATTTGGTAGAGTTTTTAATAAAAAATTTTATATTTTTATTTCTTTTCAAAAACTTCAACACCATGTTTGCAAATTGGGCAAATAAAATCTTTTGGCAATTCTTCACCCTCATAAACATATCCGCAAATTGAGCAAACATAGCTATTTTTAGTTTTTTCTTCCGGCTTTGGTTTTATATTTTTTAAATAATAATCATAAGTTACACTTTCAGTGTCAGACAAAACAACATCTTCAGTAACATCAGCAACAAAAGTAATGTGTGTTCCTACATCAGTTTGAGAAACAACTTTTGCCGACAAATAAGAATTTGTGTGTTTTGTAATGTATACCACCCCATTTTCAGCAAGTTTGTAATCGTTAAAATTTTCAAATTTATTTACATCTTTCCCACTTGCAAAACCAAAATTTTTAATTAAATCAAAAGAAACAGATTTGTCTAAAATTGAAACATTAAAAACTTTTGTTTTTTCAATCATTTTTGTTGTGTAATTATCTTTGTTTACTGTTATTGAAATTTTTGTTGGAGTTGAAGTAACTTGTTGCAAAGTGTTAATTATGCAACCATTGTCTTTTTCATCTTTTGCTGTTAATACATAAAGTCCATATGGAATATTAAATAAAGCTTTCATAATTTTTACCTACTTTTTCTAATTTTTATAACTTAAAACTTCACAATTTTTTAATTTGTAATTTTCAAAACAATTATCTTTTGGTTCACCTTCAAAATAACACCTTGCATAAATACAAACACCTGCATGAGTGACAACCAAAATGTTTTTATCTTTGTATTTTGTTAAAATTTCTTCAATAAAATCTTTAACTCTATTTCTAAAATTATTTAAAGATTCAATACCGCAAGTTGTATCATTTGGGTCATTAAAATTTGGAAAAACTTTTATCTCATCTTTTGTTTTGCCTTCAAGTTCACCATTGCATCTTTCTTTTAGCCTATCATCAGTAATAACTTCCCCATCAAAAATAATTTGTGCTGTTTTATAAGCTCTTTTTAATGGACTTGAAAAAACTTTGTCAAACTTAATATCTTTTAATTTTTCTTTAACAATTAAAGCTTGCTCTTCACCAAGTGCGTTTAAAGGAATATCTGTATGCCCTTGAATCCTTCCAATTTTGTTCCAATCAGTTTGTCCATGCCTAACAAAATAAATCATATACTTTTCCTTTTGTTAATTTTATTATACAAAAAAAATATTTAATTGTCATTTTTATAAATAAAAAAGAAGCTATTTTTTAACTTCTTTTTTTTAATTTTATTTTTTAAATTAAAAGACTATTTGATCAATTGTTTTACTTTTTATGTTTTTTAACATTACTTTGTTATCTTCAATTAACAAATAACTGTTTTCAGTGTTATCTTTTGGTAAAGAAATTGAACCAGAGTTTATACACAAAACATCCCCATTTTGTTTAATAAAACCTGTATGGAAATGGCCATATACAAGAACATCAATATTATTTGGTAAATTATCAATATTGTATTTATGTCCGTGAGTAAACATAAAGTTTTTTCCTGCTATTTTTAACTTTATATATGGCTTAAATTTAAAAAGAGATATCATTTCATCAACTTCTGCATCACAATTACCTTTGCAACACAAAATTTTATCTTTTAAACGGTTTAAAATATTACAAACTTCTTTTGGGTTGTATTCTTTTGAAAGAGGGTTTCTTGGTCCATGATAATAAAGATCGCCAAGCAAAATAATTTTGTTTGGGTTTTCTCTATCAACAATTTCTTTTAATTTATTTGCATAGAATAATGATCCATGTATATCTGAAAAAACTAAATATTTCATATTTCTATTTCCACCATTTATCTTCCATATTCTTATTTTTATTTTTTTCTTTTTCTCTTCTTTCTTTGTCAAATTGGTCGTTGATATAAGCTAAGTCAACAAATTCATCCTCTTCGCTTAACTCTTCATTTTCTAAATCATTTAAAATTTTCCAATGCATCAAAAAATCAAAGAAACTCATTTAAAACCTCTTTTATTTTAATTTATCATCAAAATAAAATTTTAACAAATATAAAATAAAAAAATAGGTAGAATTAACTACCTATTTTTTATATTTTTGTTTATTCAACTTCAACAATTCCACCATCTTTAATGGTTATTGTCATACCGTCTTTAACATAATCTAAAAACTCTTGGCCTAAACTATCAATAACAGGCATTTTTGTTTGTTCGCCTTCAAGCCAAACATCTGCCAAAATAACACCAGCGCCAGCAAGAGAATCTATTGGATTTGAAAACAACATGCAAGCTGGTTGTCTACCCATTGAACAAGCACAATATAAAACTAACCCACCAGTTGTAGATCCAATTGTTTGTGGCAAGCAAAGAGCTTTTCCTGCCATTTGTTTACCATATAAATCTTTATTGTTTTGATCTCCACAGGTTGCTTTTTTATCACCAAATTGAAGGGCTTTTTGAAATGATGCTAAAGTATTTAAACCTTCGTGAGAAACAACTGCTTCAGCTTTAACTTCACCAGGAGCAATTACTCTACCTTTAAAACTTTTCATTATTATTTACCCCCTTTTGTAATTTGAAGCAAAATTTCATCATCAGTATAATACCTTGCAGTTGTGTAAGTTCTAAGTTTGTTTGAAGATGTAATAACTGGCATCTTACCACACAAAGGATTGTTCATATACATAAGTGGGCAAATATATGAAACTGTTACACCCATTGCTTTTAATTTTGATGCATATTCAGTTTGTTCAAACTTTTTAATAACGGCAGGAGCAGCAGTAAATACTGTTGGAATAACAACTTTTTTGTTACCACTTGCTTTTAAACCTTCTTCAAGTTTTTGAGTCCAAGACACAAGTTGTTGCAAACTCATGTGAGGACAACCCATAAAGCAAAGTTTTGGTTTTGCATCTTTATTTTTCCAAACAACTGGGTAATTATCATAAACCCTTTGAAGTTCTGCATCATCAATAACATAAGTTTGAGCATCTTTTGTTATTAACTTATCCCCTTGTTCAACTGCTTCTGGGGTTAATTTATCAATATGATACAATCCAACTGCTCCGTTTGAAGCTGTTGCTGCCCCAAAATCTTTAAGATATGTGCAAACTTCGTCTGTTAACTTTTTACCCAGCCATTTATCAAGACCTTTTATGTAAGGAACAGATTCCATAACTTTCATACCAATTGCAGAACCAAGGAGTTGAGCTTCTGGTTTTTTTGTTGTTTTAATTTCAATAACCCAAGTTGCTTTTCTACCTTCGTCAGTTACCAAACCAAAATATGGAACATAACCAACAATAGAACCCATAATATCCATAATGCCTGAATTACGGTTACATCTTGCACCTAAAACTGAATTTGCATAAACAACAGCTGATGATTCTGCCCAACTTAAAACTTCTCCCTTTTCTGGCTTGTTTCCTACTTCATCCATATAACAGGTGCAAGTAAAAGCATTTTCATCCATAAGACCAAGTTGTTTTAATTGACCTTCATAAAAATCTTGTTTTGAATACATAAACTTATTAAAAATTAAGTTTTGTAAAAAGTTTTTAGGAACATTTTTATCAAGTGGTCTTGGATCGCACGAAAACTTTTGTTGAGACAATGCGCCATCAGCAATAAGTTTGTTCATAAGGTCATAAACAGGACCTAAAGCTTTAAGACCAAAAGATGTTACTAAGTGATTATATTTGCTTGTAACAGGAACAAGTTTTTCTGCGCCAAACAATTCACCATATCTTATAACAGTTTCTAAAACTTTTGCCATTGTAGGGCCTTTTTCGCCGTTTAAAATGGATTGTTGTTCTTTATTAAGTTTCATTTATATTCCCCTCTTAAATTTTCATACAGATATCCCAAACGCCCCAAATAACTGTGCGAAGGTTACCAATTTTGTTAGCATCACCCACAATATGAATATTTTTAGCTTTTTGAGCAACTGGGTTTGGATTGTAACCAATAGCTAAGATAACGCTATCTGCTTTAACTTCTTCATCTCCATTTTGTGTTTTAATAACAACTGTTTTATCTTTAATTTCTGCAACAGAACTTTCAAGATAAACAGGAACTTTTTTCCAGTTAAAGTAATCTCTTAAATAGCTTGAGTTTGCAAGACAAATACCTGGAACAGCCATTAAGTCATTTCTTGCTTCAACAATTATTGGATTTTTACCCTTTAAGTGTAAGTCATAGGCAACTTCACAACCTGTAAGACCGCCACCAATAATAACAACATTTTTGCCAACTTCTTTTTCGCCTAATAAATATTCAATAGCATCAATTACTCTTTCAGCACCTGGTAAACGGAGTCTGCGTGTTGTTGAACCTGTTGCAATAATAATTTCATCTGCATCAATAGTAGACAAGTCTGTTACTTCTGTGTTGAATTTAATTTTAACTTTAAGTTTTTCCATTTGTCTTCTATACCAAGCAATCAACTCTTTATCTTTTTGTTTAAAGTCTGGTGCAGCTGCTGCAATAAATACACCACCAAGTTTATCTGATTTTTCATAAATTGTTGGTGTGTGTCCACGCATAATACAAACTCTTGCAGCTTCCATACCACCAATACCACCACCAATAATAGCAACTTTCTTTGCTTTTTTTGCTGGTTTGAAATCGTATTTTCCGCCGTCCATAGTTTGTGGATTCAATGCGCATCTTGCCATATGAATTGAATCACCAAGAGGAGTATCAGAAGCAACACCTTTATAGTGAGCCATTGGGAAGCAACCATTATGACAATGAATACATGGCATAATATCTTCAAGCCTATCTTCTTGAAGTTTTGTAATCCACTCATTATCAACAAGGAATTGTCTTGCAACGCCCATACCATCAATTTTGCCTTCAGCAATAGCTTTTGCTGCAGTTTCTGGATCCATTTTACCTGCACAAACAACAGGAATATCACAGAATTTCCTTACATGTGCAGCATCTTCTAAGTTACAGTTTTCTGGCATATAAACAGGTGGATGTGCCCAATACCAAGCATCGTATGTTCCGTTATCAGTATTCAACATATCATAACCTGCTTCTTGCAAGTATTTAACTGCTTGTTCACTTTCTTTAATATCACGACCAACTTCTGTATATTTTTCACCAGGAAGAGCGCCAACACAGAAGTCTTTTGTTTTGCTGACTGCTGAATATCTAACAGAAACAGGATAATCTTCTCCACATTCTGCTTTAATTGCTTTTACAATATCTGTTGCAAAACGATATCTGTTTTCAAAGCTTCCACCATATTCATCTGTTCTTTTGTTTGTGTATTTTGTTGTAAATTGGTCAATTAAATAACCTTCGTGAACAGCGTGAACTTCAACACCGTCAACACCAGCTTCTTTTAATTTTTTTGCTGTTAGGGCAAAACCTTTTACTAAACCTTGAATTTCTTTTACAGTAATTTCTCTTACTGTGTGAGATGGATACCATCTTGCTGGAAGTGCACTTGGTGATGCAAGCAATCTATCAAAGTCAAAAATAGGTTTGACAAGTTTTGCCAAAAATTTATTTTTTGCAATACCTTTCATATGATCAGGAATTGAAAAAGACCTACCAAAACCAGCTGTTAATTGAACAAACAATTTTGCACCTGTTTTGTGGAACTCTTCCATCCAAACTTTTAAATCTTTAAAAGCTTTATTAACCTTGTATAACCATTTATTGCCTAGCATATTACGAAGAGGTGCAATACCTGGAATAATTAAACCACAACCATTTTTTGCAATGTTCATAAACATATCTGCTGCATCTTTATTAAATTTTTGTGGTCCCATCCAACCAAAAAGTGATGTTCCTCCCATTGGGCACATAACAATACGGTTTTTAATTTCTACATTACCTATTTTCCAAGGTGTAAAAAGTGCCTCATACTTTTTATCAATTTTCATATATTAAAAAAATCCCCCTTTTTTGCAAATTTTTAAATTATAAATTTAAATTTGCTTATATTTCAACATTTATATTTTAGCACCTAAATTTTTATTTTCCTAATAATATACAGGATTTCTCCATAATTATTAGTATTTATGAAAATCTTTATTGCTCAAAATCAAAAAAAAGAAGAACTTAACTAAAAGTTCTTCTCTTGTTATTTTTTTAATAATTTAGTTTTGAGTTGGGTCTTGTGGAACTAATTTCATTGATTGAGCCTTTAATTGTTCCATTTGAGCATTAAAAGCAGCCATATCACAATTTACAAAATCAACTGCGTATTCTTTAAAAAACTCACTGTTTGGACATTCACTAATTTCACCCACTGTTTCAACATATTCTCCAACAGCATTTTTATAAGCTTCTGTTATTGCAAGTTCTCTTAAATCTTGACCTTGTTCATTTGTAACTTTGCATTGAGTGTGTCCTGTAACAATTTCTCTTAAAACTTGAGAATTTACATATGGCATATCCATTGTTGAGCCATCTTTTCTTGTATACCAGTTAAGAGCGTCAGGTGAAACATTTCTTAAACAATCTGCAATATAATAATCATAATCTTGATTTACCAATTCAAATCTATCAAAAAATTTTCCGTCAGAACCTTGAGTTTTTACTGTAAATTGTTTTCTTGCAGCTTGTCCAACTAAATAAGCAAGTCCTATATGCTCAATTGGAAGTTCTACTTTTGAATATCCCATTGAAAAAGAGCTCATACCTCCCAAAACTTTGTTAACTCTTATGTATTCTGGAAGTTCAATTTCTCCATTCATAATATCTCTTGTAACACCGATTGTTCTATCTAAGCAAATATCCATAATTTACTCCTTTTTTTCCAAGGCTTATTTTACAGCACCATAGGTTAAGTGTCAATACTTGACTTTTTTTTAGTTTAATTTGCTAAATAAATATCTATTATAGTTTTAACTTTTTAATGTAGTAAAAAAGAGAGTCAAAACCTAACTTGACTCTCTCTTTTTTTTAGTTATACAAAATTATTCATCAGCTTTTGTATAATAACTTCCTGAATGTTGTGTTGCAGGAAATCTTTGACCTTTTTCAAGGTAACAGCTACCACCGTTATGACCTTGTGAATCATAAGCGTAATAATTGCCTGATTCTGGAGCAACTTCTCCTGGTTTCCATGATTGGCTCATAAAACTAACCCTCCTAACCTTATTTTTTGTTTAAAACCAAAATTTATTCATTAAAAATTTTTTAAATTTATTTATGTTGAACAATTAAAAAAAATTATTTAAAAAAAGCATATAAACCCTTTGAAAAAATTTTTCAATAATGATAAACTAGAAAAAACTAAAAGGAAATTTATTTACTTATGACTAAAAACAACATAATTGTAGCCGTTGTTGGACTTTGTGGTGCAGGAAAATCAGAAGCAACCCAAGTATTTTTAGACAACAAATTTGAAAGAGTTTATTTTGGAGACGTTACTTTTGACGAAATGAAAAGGCGTGACCTCCCAATTACCCCTGATAATGAAAGAAAAATTAGAGAAGAATTAAGAGCAACTAGCGATATGGCAATATATGCTAAGAAAAGTGAACCAAAAATTAAAGCTTTTTATGAAGATGGCAAAAATGTTGTTGTCGAAAGTTTGTATTCTTGGAGCGAATACAAATATTTGAAAGAAATTTACAAAGACAATTTTAAACTTTTGTCAATTGTAACAGATAGAGATGTTAGAGCTGAAAGACTTAAAACAAGACCTTTTAGACCTTTAACTGACGAACAAGTTACTACAAGAGACTATACTGAAATAGAAAACATTGAAAAAGCTGGTCCTATTGCTATTGCTGACCACTTTATTGTAAATAATAGCGACATGAAATCACTTATAACTCAAGTTCAACAATATATTGATAGTTTGTTGGGCTAAGATTTTTCAACTAAAAATGAAAAGTCAGCAAATACTTTAAAAATTTTGCTGATTTTTTATTTTTTTATTTAATATAATAACAAAAATTAAAGGGATTTTGTTTATATGGACAGTAAAAAAATTTGTTTTGACTCAGAAAAATATTTAAATCTTCAAAGTGAAAGAATAAAACAAAAAATGAAAGAGTTTGACAACAAACTTTATATGGAATTTGGTGGAAAACTTTTTGACGATTATCATGCTTCAAGAGTTTTGCCGGGTTTTGACCCAAATATTCAAATAAAACTTCTTGATCACTTTAAAGAAGACTGCGAAATTATTTTTGTAATTAGCGCAAACGATATTGAAAAAAATAAAATTCGTGCTGACTTTGGCATAACTTATGATATGGAAGTTTTAAGACTCATTGACAGTTTTAGAGCAAGAGGTTTACTTGTTAGCGCAGTTGTTATTACTTTATTTAACGAACAACCTTCAGCAATTGCATTTAAAAACAAACTTGAAAATCTTGGTGAAAGAGTTTATTACCATTATTATACTAAAGGCTATCCTACTGATGTTGAAACTATTGTTAGTGATGAAGGTTATGGTAAAAATCCATATGTTGAAACAACAAAACCTCTTGTTGTTATAACAGCACCTGGTCCTGGAAGTGGCAAACTTGCAACTTGCCTTTCACAACTTTATCACGAATATCAAAGAGGTGTTAAAGCTGGTTATTCTAAATTTGAAAAATTTCCTGTTTGGAATTTACCACTTAAGCACCCTATTAACTTAGCTTATGAATCAGCAACAGCAGAGTTACAAGATGTAAATTTAATTGACTCTTACCATTTTGATGCATATGGTCAAATTGCTGTTAGTTATAACAGAGATTTACAAGCATTCCCTGTTGTAAGAAACATTTTGAAAAAAATTGTAAACAAAGATATTTATAAATCTCCAACTGATATGGGAATTAACACTATTGCAGATTGTATTTTAGATGATGAAATTGCACAAGAAAGTGCAAAACAAGAAATTATAAGAAGATATTACAGAGCAAAAGTTGAAATTAAAAAGAATAATGTCCCAAAGTTTTGTGAAGAAAGAATAAGACTTTTAATGAACGAACTTGGGCTTGATAAATACGACAGAAAATGTGTAAAACCTGCAGAAGAAAAAGAAATTGTTTCTGGACAACCAAGTGTTGCTATTGAACTTAATGATGGAAGAATTGTAACAGGAAGACGCACAGATTTGCTTACAGCAAGTGCAAGTGTTGTTTTAAATGCCTTAAAAGTTGTTTCAGGCATTGAAGATAAATTTGAACTTATTGCACACCAAGTTTTAGAGCCAATAACAAGTTTGAAAAAAGATGTTTTAGATTTAAAAGATGGCGTTTTATCACTAAAAGATGTTTTAATTGCTTTAAGTATTTCAGGAACTTACAATCCTGTTGCAAAAGAAGCTTATAAAAATTTGAAAAAACTTAGTGGTTGCGAAGCACATTCTACTCACATTTTAAGTTTGTCTAATGAAGACTCATTAAGAAAATTAAAAATAAACTTAACTTGTGGCGATGTTTTTGCTTCAAAAAACCTATTTGATGCTTAATAAAATAAAAACAGAGAAATGAAAATTTTCTCTGTTTTTTTAAACTTCTACAAAACAAACAAAAAACATATTTATATACAAATGAATACTACAAAATTAAAAAACTTTTTATTTTCGTCACTAAAACTTTTATTTATTTGTTTGTTAACTTGTTTGTTTATTGTAGGATTATATTTTTTGTTAAAAAACACTGGTTGGATAGGCAAATTTAACAATATTCAAGAACTAAAAACAATAATACTTTCTGCAGGTTTTTGGTCATATTGTGTATTTGTTGTTTTACAATTTTTGCAAGTAACAATATTGCCTATTCCAGCATTTGCTTCAACCATTGTAGGAGTAATTATTTTTGGACCTTTTATTACCTTTGTTTTAAGCACTCTTTCAATTTTGCTTGGTAGTTTATTTGCTTTTTATTTAGGCAAATTATTTGGTATTAAATTGCTTTATTGGGCAATTGGAAAAGATAAAACAATATCTATGCAAAACAAACTGCAAAAAGGTAAATATGTATTCTTTTTAATGATGCTTTTTCCTTTTTTTCCTGATGACATATTATGCATATTAGCAGGTGTAATTAATATGGATTTCAAATTTTTTTTAACAACAAATTTAATTACTAGACCTACAAGTCTTTTCTGCATATGTTTTATTTCAAGTGGAGTTTTTATTCCTTTTCACTCTTGGGGGTTAATAATTTGGTTTTTAATAGCACTTATTTTAATAACTTCACTGTTTTTTGCTTTTAAATACAAACAAAAAATTGAAGACTTTTTTACATTTAATTTATGTAAAAAGAAAAAAGATTGATGAAAAACACCAATCTTTTTTTATTTTTTAATTAGTCTTCAAAACCATTTTTGTGGCTTTTGTGCCAATTCCAAGCGGTTGCAATAATTTGGTTCAAGTCGTTCATTTTTGGTTTCCAACCTAAAACTTCTTGTGCTTTCTTACTTGAAGCTGTTAAGGTTGCAGGATCACCTGCTCTGCGACCATCCATTTTTGAAGAAATTGGTTTACCAACAACTTTTTCTGTTTCAGTAATAACTTCTTTAACAGAAAAACCAACACCATTACCAAGATTAAATACATTACTTTCATTACCATCAAGCAAGTAATTAACTGCTAAGATATGTGCATCTGCTAAATCACATACGTGAATATAGTCTCTTACGCATGTTCCATCTTTTGTATCATAATCATCACCAAATACACTAATAAATTCTCTTTTACCATTTGGAACTTGCAAAATAATTGGAATTAAGTGAGATTCTGGGTTATGATTTTCACCAATAAGACCTGTTGGGTGTGCACCACAAGCATTGAAATATCTTAGGGCAACATATTTTACGCCATAAGCTTTATCACACCAACTCATCATTTTTTCAATTGCCAATTTTGTTTCACCATAAGTATTTGTTGGTTCTGTTTTATTTGATTCTAAAATAGGAACTTGTTTTGGTTCGCCATAAACAGCTGCTGTTGATGAAAATACAATTTTCTTTACATTGTTTTCAATCATACTTTCTAATAAGCATTTTGTTCCGTAAATATTATTGTCATAATATTTTAAAGGTGTTGTCATGCTTTCGCCAACCAAAGAGTAAGCTGCAAAGTGAACAACAGCATCAATTGTGTTTTCTTTAAAAACTTTATTCATTGCATCAATGTCTTTAATATCACATTGATAAAATTTAAAATCTTTTTTTGTAATTTTTTTAATATTGTCTAATGACTTTTTATTTGAAGTTGACAAATTGTCAACAACTACAACTTCATAATTTTGTTGCAATAATTCAACAACTAAGTGGCTACCAATATAGCCTGCTCCACCAGTTACTAAAATTTTCATAAGTATAACACTCTCCTCTTTGCCTATTTTAACAAAATCAGTTTTTTTTAACAATTAAAAACACACTTATTTTATATATATTTTAATAAATATTTATTTAACTTTTTTATAATAAAAAATCGTTGACAAACATAAAAATATAGTTAAAATAGTTTGATGTCGAACTAATTTTTAAGAGGTAAAGTTTTGAAAAATTATACAATTTTTGAAGAAGTAAGATATATTAACCATTTACTTTCAAGAAGAGCCGTTGAAAACAATTTTATTGATGTTGACAAAAACTTAACAAGAGCAAACGCTTTTATAATAAAATATTTAATCAACAACAATGAAAAAGATATTTTTCAAAAGGATATTGAAAATAAATTTGGAATAACAAAATCAACAGCTTCTACTGTTTTAAAATTAATGGAAGCCAAAAATCTTATTACAAGACAAAGTATTTCAAGTGATGCAAGATTTAAAAAACTTGTTCCTACCCCAAAAGCATATGAAATACATGAAAAATTAGAACAAAGTTATTTAAAAGACCAAGAATTGCTTCTTAGTAATTTTTCTGAAGAAGAAAAAGAAACTTTTAAAGCTTTACTAACAAAACTTAAAGATAATATTAAAAATTTTGAAAAAAAGGAAGATAATATATGATTAAAAAACTGGCAAAGTCAATAAGAGAATACAAAAAACCTTCAATATTAACAGCAGTATTTGTTGCTATTGAAGTTATACTTGATGTTTTAATACCTTATTTTATTGCAGACCTTATTGAAAGTGTTTATGTTGGTGAAATGTCTGGCATTTTAAAGGTAGGCATAATGCTTATTGGCATGGCATTGCTTTCGGTTTTATTTGGCGTTTTATCAGGCTCTTGTTGCGCAAAAGCAAGTTCTGGGTTTGCAAAGAATTTAAGAAAAGATATTTATCATAAAATTCAAGATTTTTCTTTTTATAATATTGATAAATTTTCTGCAACCAGTTTAGTAACAAGATTAACAACTGACGTAGGCTTTATTCAAATGGCTTATCAAATGATAATTCGTGTTGCCATTAGAAGCCCATTAATGCTTATTTTTACACTTACAATGACTTTTACAATAAATGCTAAATTAGCCCTTATATTTTTAATTGCAGGACCTATTTTACTTATTGGATTGTTACTTATATTTAGAAAAGTTCACCCAACTTTTTTAAAAGTTATTAAAGAGTATGATGACCTCAACAATGTTGTTAAAGAAAATGTTAGAGGTGCAAGGGTTGTAAAAGCTTATGTTAGAGAAGATCACGAAATTGAAAAGTTTTCAAAGACAAGTGATTTGATTTATGTAGATTACTCAAAAGCAAGAAAACTTTTGGCACTTAACTCACCTTTGATGCAACTTACAGTTTATACTTGTATGATTCTTGTATGCTGGGTAGGAGCTCACCTTATTGTTTCAAGTGGTGGAACACAACTTACAACCGGAGAACTTACAACTATGTTTACATACACAATGCAAATTTTAATGTCTCTTATGATATTTTCTACTGTAGTTGTAAACATAGCAATTTCAAAAGCTTCTGCTGAAAGAATTGTTGAAATTTTGGATGAAACACCAAATATTATTTCTCCAGAAAATCCAGTAACAAAAGTTAAAAATGGTAGCATTGAATTTGAAAATGTTTCATTTAGCTATACCGGCGACATTTCAAAATTGTGTTTAACAGATGTTAACCTAAAAATTAAATCTGGCGAAACAATTGGTATTTTGGGTGGAACTGGTAGTAGCAAAAGCACGCTTGTTTCACTTATTCCAAGGCTGTATGACGCAACCTCAGGCAAAGTAGAAATTGGTGGTATAAATGTTAAGGATTATGATTTAAAAGTTTTAAGAGATTCTGTTAGTGTTGTTTTACAAAAAAATGTTTTGTTTTCTGGAACAATTAAAGAAAACTTAAGATGGGGCAACGAAAATGCAACAGATAAAGAAATTGAACATGCTTGTAAACTTGCTTGCGCAGATGAATTTATTAAAAACTTCCCTGATAAATATGACACTTACATTGAGCAAGGTGGTAGCAATGTTAGTGGTGGCCAAAAACAAAGACTTTGTATTGCAAGAGCCTTGCTTAAAAAACCAAAAATTTTAATTTTGGACGACTCTACTAGTGCTGTTGATACAAAAACAGATGCTATGATTAGAAAAGCTTTTAGAGAAGAAATTCCAAACACAACAAAAATTATTATTGCTCAAAGAGTTTCAAGTGTTATGGACGCTGATAAAATTATTATGCTTGACGGTGGTAAAATTATTGCTCAAGGCAAACACAAAGAACTTTTAAAAACCTGTGAAGTTTATAAAGAAATTTATACTTCACAAACAAATAAAGGAGGTAAAAAATAATGGAAGAAAAAAGACCTCCTAAAGTAAAAAATATTAAAGGAACATTAGGCAGACTTCTTGGCTATATTGCAAAAAATCACAAAGGCAAGTTTTTTGTTGTTTGTTTGTGCATTTTAATAAGTGCTGCAACAAGTGTTGCTTCTTCTCTATTTATTAAAACAGTTATTAACGATTTCATTGAACCTATGCTTACAGCTAGTTCTGCTGATTTTAGTGGGCTATTAAAGGCAATCATTTGGATGGCCGCAATACTTGCAACAGGCGTTATATTTACTTACCTTTATAACTTACTTATGGTTTATATCTCTCAAGGTATTTTAAAAGAAGTTAGGGACGAAATGTTTGTAAAAATGCAAAAATTCCCTATTAAGTATTTTGACACTCACACATATGGCGATACAATGAGCAGATATACAAACGATACCGATGCATTAGAAGGTATGCTTTGCCATAGTATACCTCAAGTATTATCAACAATAGTTTCAACAGTATTCGTTTTTTGCACAATGCTTACATTAAGTATTTATTTAACTCTTGTTGTTATTGTTTTTCTTTCAATAACCTTTTTAATTACAAAACTTATTGGCAAAAAAAGCAGACATTACTTTGTTGCACAACAACTTACCATTGGTAAAGCAACCGGTTATATTGAAGAAATGATTAATGGACAAAAAGTTGTTAAAGTTTTTAACCACGAAGAAAAAAATAAAGAAGGCTTTGACAAAATAAACGAAGAATATTTTAAAAATAATAACCATGCAAACCGTTATGCAAATATTATTATGCCTATTATGGTAAACCTTGGTCATGCTCAATATGTTTTACTTGCTGTAATTGGTGGTTTATTTATTATTTCTGGAGTTCCAAACCTTTCTTTAACTGGATTTTCTCTTTTAAATGTTGGAACAATTGCTGCTTTTATGCAACTTAGCAAATCATTTGCTGGCCCACTTGGACAATTGTCACAACAAATGAACAGCATTATTATGGCTTTGGCTGGTGCTGAAAGAATTTTTGAAATGATGGACGAAAAACCTGAAGTTGATGATGGCTATGTAACTTTAATTAAAGCTAAAAAAGATAAAAAATCTGGCGAGTTAGTTGAAAGTGATAACAACTCAGGTATTTGGGCTTGGAAACACCCACATCATGATGGAACAACAACTATTACTGAGCTTAAAGGCGATGTAAGATTTTATGATGTTGATTTTGGCTATGATGAAAACAAAATTGTTTTACACAATGTTTCGCTTTATGCAAAACCTGGTCACAAAGTAGCTTTTGTTGGTGCTACTGGTGCTGGAAAAACAACAATTACAAACTTAATCAATCGTTTTTATGATATTGCAGATGGCAAAATCAGGTATGACGGAATAAATATAAATAAAATTAAAAAAGATGATTTAAGACGTTCAATAGGCATGGTTTTGCAAGACACCAACCTATTTACTGGCACTGTTAAAGAAAATATCCGTTATGGTAATTTAAACGCAACTGATGAGCAAGTTTTTGAAGCTGCAAAACTTGCAAATGCTGATGACTTTATTCAAAGATTGCCTCAAGGATATGACACAATGTTAGAAAGTGATGGCGCAAATCTTTCACAAGGGCAAAGACAACTTTTATCAATTGCAAGAGCTGCTGTTGCTAACCCACCTGTTATGATTTTGGATGAGGCAACTTCAAGTATTGATACTCATACAGAAAAACTTGTTCAAGACGGTATGGATGCTTTAATGAAAGGAAGAACAGTTTTTGTTATTGCTCACCGACTTTCAACCGTTCAAAACTCAAACGTTATTATGGTGTTAGAACACGGCAAAATTATTGAAAGAGGTTCACACGATGATTTAATTGCACTAAAAGGCAAATATTATCAACTTTATACCGGAACCCTTGAACTTGAATAAGATTAAAAAAGAAGGTAAAAGATGCCTTCTTTTTTTTATATGAGAATATGGTTATTTCATACAAAAATTTATACTAAATACACAAAAAAAGTCTATAATAATTGAAATATGTTTATTTTTATATTATCCTTATATTATAAGGAAATTAAAAATATGGCTTATTCAAATTTAATTGAAAACTTAACACAAGAACTTGCACTTTTTCAAAAAATGGGTGGAGACATTTATTCTCCAAGAAGATCTTTACCTTATTACGAAAGAATGAGGTCTGCAAAGAGGGCTTATGAAAAAGAAACTGGACAAGAGCTTTCTTATGAAGATATTTATAGAGATTGTGGTATAAAATTTAATAGAGATTACAACACCTTTTCGCAATTTGTTGAGGGATTATCAACAATTGCAACTCCTGATAAAAAAGTTGATATTATAAAAACATCTAAATTACCTGCTGATAAAGTTGAATTAAAATCTTATCTTAATTTTCATGCAAGAGACCTTGGAGTTTCTCCTGGAGAATATTTAATTTTGATGACAGATTATAGATATGAAAGCTTAACTATTGCTGGAGACTATGTTTCACATTTACAACAAAGATTTAACAAAGCTTATCCAAGTGGTGTTGTAAGTAATTTAAAAGCAGAAAACGCAAGTTTATATTGGGCTTTAAAGCACTTTCAAGAATACTCACCTGAAAATTTAACCTACAACGAAGCTCTTGCATTTTTTGGTTTAAGAAATATAAGTGCTAGAGGTCCTGAAGATCAAGCAATGAAACCAATAAATGAAGATTACATCTTAGGAAAACTTGCAGAAAAATATCCAACAAGAGAAATTAAAGACATATTCTCTACAAATCCAAAACTATATTACTCTGTTGTGAAACTTGCAGTAAGAAGTGACCAAACAGTTTCTCAATGGTTTGATAGTCACGGTATGAAATATACTCAAGGAAATACCGTTGCAAGATTATCTAAATTTCATGTTGATGCAGCAGAACACGAAGCCATGCTTTTAGGATTAAAAACAGAAATGTTAAAAGACTATGATTTAACCAATGCTGATGAAATTGATATGTTTGAAATTAACACAGCAATAACAAAAAGAATTGCTGAAAAACTATATGGCAAAACAAAAGAAACAACTGAAACAGAGCAACAAACCGACACACAAACAGAAGAAAATTCTCAAGAAGTAATTGCTTTGCAACCACCGGAAGAAGTTGTTTCAATTGACTTTTCACAAAAGCAAGCTCTCCCACAAAAAGAAAGTGGATCAGATTTGCCTGTTAAGAGTCCAGCCGGGCCCATTAAACCAATAGATCCAATACAACCGATTGAACAATAATTAAAAAAAACATTAGTAAAATTTACTAATGTTTTTTATTTTTTTATTGTTTTTTATTTTTCGTTTACAATAACAATTTCATCATCTTGACCTACTTTTTTAATAGATAAGCCAATTCTTTGTTTTTGCAAGTCAATGCTGATAATTTTTACATCAACAACTTGTCCAACAGTAAGTTCTTCACTTGGGTGTTTAATGTATCTTTCACATACTTCTGAGATGTGAACCAAACCATCTTGGTGAACGCCAATATCAACAAAAGCACCAAAGTCAATAACATTTCTTACTGTGCCTTTCATAACCATACCTACTTTAAGGTCTTCAATACTCATAACATCACTTCTAAGTTCTGGTTTTGGAAGATCATCACGGATATCTCTGCCTGGTTTTAAAAGTTCTTTAACAATATCATTTAATGTTGGAACACCTATACCACAGGCATCAGCAACACTTTCCTCACCTTTTGCACCAATAAGTCTTGGTAGGTTTTGAATGTTTTCATTTTTAACATCGTTTTCGGTCATACCAAACATTTTAAGAAGTTTTTTTGTTGCATCATAGCTTTCTGGGTGAACACCAGTGTTATCTAAAATATTTTTTTCGTTTGGAATACGCAAGAAACCTGCACATTGAACATAAGCTTTTTCACCAAGTTTTTTAACTTTTAAAAGTTCTTTTCTTTCTTTAAAATTACCATTTTCTTTTCTGTAATCAACAATATTTTTTGCAATACCTGCATTTAAGCCAGAAATATGTTCTAAAAGCTTATATGAAGCTGTATTTAAGTCAACGCCAACAGAGTTAACACAATCTTCAACAACGCCATCAAGAACCGTTGTAAGTCTTTTTTGAGGCATATCGTGTTGATATTGTCCTACACCGATTGATTTAACATCAATTTTAATAAGTTCTGCAAGAGGATCTTGAAGTCTTCTTGCAATACTAATTGCGCCACGAGTTGTTACATCATATTGAGGGAACTCTTCTTGACCAACTTTTGATGCACTGTAAACTGAAGCACCAGCTTCGTTTACAACCATATACTCAACTTTGCCTGGCAATTTTTTAAGTAAGGTACTTACAAAAATTTCACTTTCCTTACTTGCTGTTCCGTTACCAATTGAAATTGCATTAACTTTGTATTTTTTTACAAGGTTTGTAATAATTTCTTCTGATTTTTCAATTTGGTTATGTGGAGGTGTTGGTTTAATAACATCATGATCTAAAACATTTCCGTTTTGGTCAATAACAGCAACTTTACAACCTGTTCTGTAACCAGGGTCAATACCTAAAATAACTTTATCTTTCAAAGGTGGTTGCATAAGTAAAGGTTTTAAGTTTACTTCAAACATTTTAATTGCTTGTTCACTTGCTGTATCTGTAAGAGATGTTCTTAATTCTCTAACAAGTGAAGGTAAAACAAGTCTTTCATAACTATCTAAGATAACATTTCTTAAATATTCTTCAAATCTACCGTCTTTAATTAAAACTTCGTTTGCAATAATTTCTAAACACTTTTCTTGGTTAACTTCAACATCTACCTTTAAGCATTCATCTTTTTCACCACGGTTAATAGCTAAAATACGGTGGCTTGGAATTTTTGCAACTGGTTCTTTATAATTTTCATAAGTTTGATAAATTAAATATTTTTCGCCTGGTTTTAGGGTTGTTACCATTTGAGCAGATGATACAATAAATTCTCTTAAAAGTTTTCTAATTTCTGCATCATCAGAAATCATTTCAGCAATAATATCTCCAGCCCCAGCAATAGCTTGCTCAGTATTTTCAACGCCTTTTTCTTCGTTTATAAATTCTTTTGCAATTTCTTCTAATTCTCTTGGATCTTTTTGAGCTTTAATAATTTCTGCAAGAGGTTTAAGGCCTTTTGCTTCAGCAATTGTTGCTCTTGTTTGGCGTTTTGGTTTGAAAGGCCTGTAAATATCTTCAAGCTCTGTCAAAGTTAAAGCCTTATCCAAATTTTCCATAATTTCTGGGGTCATTTTTTCTTGTTCGGTAATAAGTCTAACAATATCTTCTTTTCTCTTTTCAAAGTTTCTAAGATACTCAAGTCTATCAGCAAACTCTCTTATAACTTGGTCATCACAACTACCGTGCATTTCTTTACGATATCTTGCAATAAAAGGAACTGTACAGCCTTCATCTAAAAGTGAAATAATGTTGTTTGCGTAATCTAATTTAATGTTAAACTCTAAACTTAGTGCTTTTGCAATATCCATATGTGTGTAAATTTCTCCGTTTTGTTACAATTTTTATATATTTAACTTTTAAAATTTTAAAAGGTTAAACCAATCTTATTTTGTGTGCTTCAAGATAATATCTCTTTTCTCTTGCTTCGCCTATAGAAAATGATTTTCTTGGCAATGCTCCATGTTTAATAATAAACTCAAATAATTGATTTTTATCAATAGTTGGCAAAGTTATACCAACAGCTTTTGGTTTTCTAGAGCACAAATCTTTTAAGTCTTGCTCGCCATGAATATAATCAACAGACATTTCAAGTTTTTTACCAACATATTTATCAATAAAATCTTGAACCATTTTTATTGCCAATGGTGAATTGCTTGGTAAATAAAAATCTTCTTCTTTTTCACCAATAATAATTTTTTGAGTAATATAGGTGCTTGGATCTGCTTTTTTTGGATTAATTTTAAAAATCTTTTTAAGTTTTTTAGCAAAACAATTTCCAGCGTTAAAAACTACTCTATGAATAGGCTCAAACTCAATACCTGCATCATGAATATTTATTGCTTCAACCAAAGCAAATCTTGCTGGATGAGCAGATTTTTCTTCTTCACTCATATTTGCTTTAATTGTGTTCCAGTGTTCTTTTGCAGTAGCTAAACTATGATTTCCATCACCAACAGCAAATAACAATGGTGTATCTGTATTAAAAGTTTTTTGCAAATATTCTGGTGTTAAAAGAGAATCAAATTGTTTTATAACAGCATTTGTATCTTTTATTTTATAGCCTGTAATGTGGCCACCTTCCATATTTAAAACAAAGTTGTAAACTTCTTCTAAACTTTCTTTATTTTTTAAAAGATTTTCAGCAATTTTTAAATCCCTGTCATCATATAAAAGCATAATATGAGGAAGTTCAAAAATAGCATCTTTTCTTATTTCAACTCTAGGTGGAATTCTATCAATAATAGTTCCTTCTGTTGCTTTTATTTTTGCTGGTTCGTTGTCTTTAAAGCTGTATTCTTCCAAGTCAACAGCCATAACTATGCCTAATCTTTGTTGGTGATTTTGAGTTTGTCTATTAACCAAAATCATACAAGCACCTTCATCTTGCAACATACCTGTTTGATAATAAGATGCCATATTTTGATTTATTTGTTTAATTCTTTCAGCATTATCACGACTTAAATAAATTTCAGGAAAAATCAAATTTATAGTTGAAGGGCTATCATTTGTATAATTTGTAACTGCTTCCCAATACTCTTCATCACTTGTAAATTGATCACAAGCAATAACAGCCCATTTTGAAAAATCTAAATGACGTTTAGGTAAATAAATATGTTGGTTTTTTATAACTGACATATATTTAGCCTCCTTTTTTTATTCCTCTTCTAATATAGTAAGCTCTACTTCTCTAATTCTTCTTTTTTCAACTCTTGTAAGTTTAAAATTCATTGTGATTTTCTTTTCAACAAACTTAGTATCTTCATCAAGCACTTCATCAATTGTTTTATAAGAAATTACACTTTCTTGTTGAGGTATTTTTTTGCTTAGATCACATAAAAATGAAGCTAAGTTTGCATATTTATTTTTTGGCATTTTTTCTATTTGCAAATAGTCAAAAATTTCTTCAACACTAAGTTCAGCATTAAGTAAATATTTGTTTTCATCTATTTTTGAAATTGTTGTTACAATACTGTCATCGTGCTCATCATAAACTTCACCAAAAACTTCTTCAAAGCAGTCTTCCATAGTAACAATACCACTTGTTCCACCATACTCATCACTTACAATAACCATATGGCTTTTTTCTTTTTGCATAAGTCTCATAACATTGTTAACTTTTGTTTGTTTTGTTACAAACAAAGCTGGGCTAATCATCGATTTAATATCAACTTTATTTTTGCCAATTATTGCAGAAAAGAAATCTTTTTGGTTTAAAATACCAATTATGTTATCTTTACTTTTTTCATAAACAGGCAATCTAGAAAATTGTTGTTTTAAGAAAACATCTTTTATTTCATCAATTGTGTTTGAAACAGAGATACATACAACATCAACACGTGGTGTCATAATATCTTTAACTGAAACATCACTAAACTTTAATGCACCAAAAATAATATCAGCGTTTTGTTCATCAATAACGCCTTCATCTTCCATTGTTTCAACAATAGTTTCAAGCTCTTCTTCAGTTACTGTTGGTTTTACATTTTCTTCAGTTTTTTTCTTTAAAGCTTTTTGCATTAAGTTAAAAGGTGCACAAATAATAAATAAAACCTTCATAACAACATATAAAGTTGGAGCCAAATTTAATGCTGTTTTTTCCGGATTTGCTTTTGCCATCGCTTTTGGCAAAATTTCACCAAATATTAAAATAACAACAGTCATAATTACGGTGTTTATAATGTTATATAAAACTGGATCAAAAATAACCTTTGCAAACAAATAACCGCAAAGGGTTGTGCTTAAAATATTAACAAAATTATTACCGACTAAAATTGTTGATAAAGCATTATCAAAATGTTCTTGAATATATAAAGCTTTTCTTGCCCCCTTGGTATTCTCTTCAGCAAAATTTCTTATTCTTATATTACTTGAAGAAGAAAAAGCAATCTCACTAGCTGAGAAAAAAGCAGAAACAAAAAGTAGTAAAACAATGCCCACAATTGTTAAAATATTTGACATTGTAAAAAATTGACCTGAAAGCAAAAGCGAACTCATAGTAGTTTAAATAATCTCCTTACATATTTATATCATACACAAAAAAAATTGTTAAACAAATAAAGCCTTTTTACCTTTTTATGCCCTTAAATTAAGCATTTTAAGATTTTTAACGAACTATTTTTTAAGTTATTAAAGCTTTTCATATTGTTTTAATTATAAAAAAAGAGAGCAAAATGCCCTCTTCTTTTTTATTTACTATTATTACCTAATCCGGTTGAGCCAAAAGCGCCATCACCCCTTGTGGTTGATGAAATTTCTGTTACTTCAACGGTCTTAAAATGCTCAACCTTATTTATAACCATTTGAGCTATTTTTTGATACTTTTTAACTTCGTAATCAGTTTCAGCAACATTCATAAGAATAACGCCCACTTCCCCACGGTAGTTTTCGTCAATAGTTCCTGGACTATTTAAAACAATTAAACCACTTTTTAAACTTAAACCACTTTTACTTCTTACTTGAGCTTCGTATCCGGCTGGAAGTTCCATACTAAAGCCTGTTTTTACAAGCCCCCAACTTCTTGCAGGAATAATTTTATCTTCGTTACTATAAATATCCATACCTGCATCTTCTGGGTGTGCATAGTTTGGTAAAATTGCTTCTTTATCTTCTTTTTTAAATTTTATAATGTTTTCCACAATAACTCCACTTTTGTTTAAATATTTTTTAAAAAATCAACAGAATAGTTTAATAATTCTTCAAGTTCTTGTTTAGAATTTTCTTCAATAACAACCCTTAATAAATTTTCTGTTCCACTAAATCTTATTAAAATCCAAGAGTCATCTTCAAAAATATATTTGAAGCCATCAAGATTTTCTTCTCTAACAACTTTCTTTGCAAATTTTGGTTTATGTTTTGTTAAATATTTAATGATTTTTTCTTTATCTTCAACAGCAAAAGAATGTTCTAAATAATGCATATCATAGCCAGCAAAAGCTTTTACTTCTTTAAAAATTTGGCTAAGAGGTTTTTTATAAAACTCTACAATTTCAAGAATAAGCGCAAAAACAACAAGACCATCTTTTACATAAACATGACCTTTAACTTCACAACCACTATTTTCTGCTCCTACAAGAGCATTATGTTCAATTAAAGCTTCAGTAATATTTTTAAAACCAACTTTTGTTTCAATAACTTCTGTTCCAAATTTTTTTGCAATTCTATCTACAATTGTTGAAAATGAAAAGTTTTTAACAAAAGGACCATTTAAGCCTTTTTCTTTAATCATAAAATAATAAATTAAAGCATTTATTTCATTTCCACCATAAAACTTTCCTTTTTCATCAAAAACAGCAATTCTATCCCCATCACCATCTGTTGCAAAAGCAAATTCAAAACCATTTTGCATTGCATATTTTTTATAATCTTGCAACTTGTCTTCGTTTGGAATTGGTCCACCAAGATTAAACAATGCGTCTCTGTGCGTATTTACAATTTCAAGATTTTTAAGTTTTAACTGTTTTTTAAGTTCTAAAACTGCATTTAACGAAGAGCCATTCATAACATTAAAAATAACTTTTGCATCAAATTTATCTTTAAATTTAATAAGAGAAACAATATTATCTACATAAGTTTTTGTACATTCAACTTTTGAAATAAAACCTCTTTCAACCGCATCTTCGTAATCAAGAGTTTTAATTTCTGTAATAGTTTCAGGCTCAGAATTTAAAATATTTTCTAAACGCTTATCAACTTCTCTACCTTCTTTTGAAAATATTTTTAAACCATTATAAAAATAAGGGTTATGACTTGCAGTAATCATTATTGCAAAATCATAATTATCAACTTTTGCAATATAACTAACCAATGGAGATGGAACTGAAGTTTGTGTAATATTTGATTTTATGCCATTGCCTGCAAAAACTTCACTAATCCATTTAGCATAAATTTCTGACATAAAACGATTGTCATAACCTATTAAAACTTCTTTTTTAAATTTTTCACGCTTAATAATGTTGCTAAGACATTGAACAATTTTTGTTACATTTTCTTTTGTAAATTCTTCACCAATCACGCCTCTAAAACCAGCAGTTCCAATTTTCATCATAACTAAAAAACCTCTTAAAACACTTTAATAGTCCAATTATACTTTTAAAAATTTATCTTGGCAAAAGTTTTTGAGTTGTTTTTTGGCTTTTTAGTATTATTTTCAAAGCAAAATACTCTTTTTTATTTGATTATAAAAGATTTTTTTTATATACTATTACCAAGATTTTTAAAAAAGGATGGGTGAAAAATGGATCTTTATCAAATTTTTTGTATCATTTTACTTGGTGTTTGCGTTTTAATGTTTATCGTTTTTGGTTTTGTTAATCGTAAATACACAAAACTTCTTAATGCTTTAAAAGATAGAGAGGTTGATGATGTTAATGTTAAAAAAGGCGTAAGATACACTGTTGACCAAACCGTTGTTGATGAAAAAGGCGAAATGAATGTTTCATTTGGTTCAAACGATATTGTTTTGCAACAAAATGCAACAGAAGTTGTTGGTGTTAAAAACAGAGTAAAACCTGGCAAGTACACAATGTTATCAGCAAAAGATGAAGATAATACTTTCAATTTGAGAGTTGGTGCTTATGTTAAAGAATATAAACATAACACAAAAATCGTTTTAGCTGAAGGTCAAGAAATCACTGCAGTCAACTGCACAGTTATTCTTAGATAAGACAAAATTTTATATAATAAACGAGGTTAAATTTAATTATGGGATTTTTTAAATTTTTAAAATCACAATTACTTAAAAGTATTGACTGGACTGATCCAAGTCCAAACACAATGGTTTACAAATACCCTATGGACGGCAGAGAAATTATGATTGGCTCTAAGCTTACTGTAAGAGAAAGCCAAGTTGCTGTTTTTATGGTAAAAGGTAAAATTGCTGACGTTTTCCAACCTGGAATTCACACTTTACTTGTAAACAACATTCCACTTGTTTCATCTCTTTTATCAATTGGTAGAGACAAAAAAGCTTTTACTGCTGATGTATTTTTTGTAAATACAAAACAATTTACAAATCAAAAATGGGGAACAACAAACCCTATTACTATGAGAGATAAAGACTTTGGTTCAATAAGAATTAGAGGTTATGGTAGTTTTGCTTTTAAAGTAAATGATGCTGCTGTTTTTCTAAAAGAAGTTTTTGGAACAAACTCAACTTATACTTCAGAAAGCGTTGCAAATTACTTAAAATCAATCTTAGTTTCAGGCATTTCTGATACTATTGCAGAATCAAAAATTGGTGCTCTTGACTTAGCAAGCAACTTACTTGAATTTAGCAAAGTTGTTAAAGAACAAGTTGGTGAACAATTTACAAATCTTGGTTTAACACTTGCAAATTTGGTTATTGAAAATATTTCTTTCCCAGAACAAGTTGAAAAAGCTATTGATACACAATCTTCAATGGGTGTATTAAAAGATAGTATGGATACATACACAAAATTCAAAGCAGCAGAAGCTATTGGTGATGCAGCTAAAAACCAAGGCGTTGCTGGTTTAGGCACACAACTTGGAACAGGTATGGCTCTTGGCGAAATCGTTAAAGAATCAATCAAATCAACAACAAAAGAACCTGCAGCAGCTGAAAAACCTGCTGGCAAAGGCAAATTCTGTCCAGACTGTGGAGCACAAAATGCAGCTAATGCAAAATTCTGTGCTGAATGCGGTAAAAAATTTACTGCTGGTAATGTATGCCCAGGATGTGGAGAAAAAATCTCTCCAAACTCAAAATTCTGCCATAGTTGTGGCGCAAAACTTAAATAATTTAAGTATAAACAAAATTTAAAGAGGTTGATAAAAAATCAACCTCTTTTTTTTACAAAACATACTTCCCTTTTTTTAATTAAATTTAAATTAAATTTTAAAAAATAGTTTTTTAAAAAAATATAAAATTTTAATAGGCTTTTTATTTGTTTTTTTGTTAATATAGTATTGAAAAATTTTTATTAAAGAGGTTCTTTATGACAATAATAGAAAATAAATGCCCTAACTGTAGCGGTGAATTACTTTACGATCCTACCAGTAAAGAATTAAAATGCGTTCAATGTTCTTCAATTATTGATATTCCTGAACAAGACGCCCTACTACCTAAAAAACCTTATTCACAACACAGCACAATTGAAACAAGTTCTATTCAATATACTCAATACAAATGCTCTACTTGTGGCAAAAGGCATATTGCTCCTGTAAGTAAAGATGTTTTATACTGCCCTTCTTGTGGTGCTGCAACACTTGATAAAGCTATGGGCGTTGAATACGTTCCAGATGGAATTATACCTTTTATGATCAATAAAGAACAAGCTTTGCTTTGCTTTAAAGATTGGTTAAAAAGAAGAAAATTTGCACCAAACAATTTAAAGAAAAAAGCAAAATCACAAACTTTGCAAGGTATATATTCTCCACTTTATAATTTTGATGCTGATACATTCACACAATATTCTGGTGTTGGTATTACCGAGCACACTGACAGTGAAGGAAGAACAAGAACTTCTCGTCACCCATTTAGTGGTAGCAGGGCTATAAGATATGACGATTTTGCTGAATCTGCAAACAGCATGGTTCCTTCAGATGTATTAAGAGATGTTGCAAATTATGACTTTAATAAAATTTATGTTTATAGAACAGAATTCCTTTATGGCTGGATAGCTTCTGAAGTAGAAGTAAATTTACACGAAGCTTGCACTAGAGCAAGAAACAATATGGCTAGTGATATAAGAGATAGAATTAAAAGGTCTCTTCATTATGATAGAATTGAAAATTTTGTTTGCAACACAACCTTTAGCAACCTTATGTATAAATATTTGTATGTTCCTGTTTGGATTAATACTTATAAATATAAAGAAAAAGTTTATAACTGCTACATAAACGGCGTTACAGGAAAAGTTTCTGGCAAAGCACCTAAATCTTTTTGGAAGATTTTCTTTACAGTTATTGGTGTTATCGCTGCAGTTGCAGGCATTTTCTTCTTTGCTTATTATTCAAATAGTTTTTAACTAATTATTAAATAAAATAAAAATAACACCCTATTTAAAGGTGTTATTTTTTTATTTATTTTTTATTTGACGTATAAGTTAAACATATATTTCCTGGGCCACCGTGTGCACCAACAATTACACCTAAGTAGTCAATAATAAAGTTAACTTTTTTAAATTTACTATCTTTTTTGATTTCGTTAACAATAAATTCTGCATCTTCAACTTTATCGCTGTGTAAAACATACACCCTATCACTTTCAAAATTATAATTTGCTTTAAAGTTTTCTACTAACCTAAGCAAAACTTTTTTTCTTCCAATAATCTTTTCTCTTGGTTTAAACTCGCCTTTTTCATTTAAGTAAATAATTGGTTTAATATGCAATACCCCACCAATTTTTGCAATAAAGCTATTTATTCTTCCACTTTTTGCAAGAGTTTTAAGATTTTCTGGCGAAAAGTTTAACGAAACTCTTGTTTTTAAGTCTTCTGCAAAATCAACAAGTTCTTGAACTGTTTTTCCTTTTTCTTTTTGTTTCAAAACCTCGTGCAATATAATTGCTTGACCACCAGAACCTGTTAATGTGTCAACAACATAAATTTTATTTTTATTGTCCTCTGCATTAATTTTTTCAGCAGCATTTTTAGCACAAGCACAAGTTCCACTAACAGCGCTATCAAAACCAAGATGAATAACATCACCTTCTTCAATTAGTTTTCTGAAATATTCTTCAAATTCAAACTCGTTTATTAAACTTGTTTTAAAAAATGCACCATTTCTCATTGCATCATAAAACTCTTTTAATGTTAAGTTTGGATTTTCTTCACCAGTTGTTTCGTTTCTATACGAAAGAGAAATATGTTTTACTTCCATTTCTTCAAGTTGTTTTACTGGAATATCACAAGTTGTTTCTATTGATATTATAATTTTTTTCATTTTCTACCTAATTATTTTATTTTTTTGATTCTTTAAACAAGTTAATTGCTGTTTTAATTTCTTTGCAAGTTTCATAAGGTGTTTCAATATGACTAAATCTATATAATGAACCAGTATTTCCATTCATTGGACTTGCCATACTACCATAAGTAACACTTCCTGTGTTTTTTCTTAAAATTTTATCAATAACACTTACATAAACATCAACAGCACCAATCATGCTCATATCAAGGCTTTTGTAATCAACACCCAAAATGCCTGATCTAATTATTATTCTTTTATTTGAATAAGCATAATAAACATTTTTATAATATATTGATAAGAAAACCCATGTCAAAATCAATACTAAAACAAAAATACCTATAGGAACTAAAACAAATATTGATTCTGGTTTATAACCAAACTCATCAGGAATTAAAATACCTAAAATAGAAACAAGTAATGGAAAAAAGCAACAAAGAACTACACTAAAAAAAGTTGAGGCATATAATTTTGCTTTATTAGGCTTAAATGTTTTAACAATTTTTTCATCATCTTCTAAAATATTTTCAAATAATTTTTCCATTTAAAATCTCCTTTACATAAATATATTACATAACTATTAAAATTTATCAAAATAAAAATTTAAAAATTATTTAAAAACAATAAATCGTCATAATTTGGAAAAGGTTTGTTTTCTTCAGGTAAAACAACTTCTATTTGATCATAAATTTCTCTAACATTTAACATTGAGTTTTGTATTTTTTCTTGGCAAAACTTTGCTTTTTCAGTCAAATCTTCTTTTTGTTTTAAAAGATTTATAACTTGTTTTAACTCTTCAATTTTTTCTATCAATAAATTTTGTTTTTCTATAAGTGTTTTAAGGTTTTTATTTGCCACTTTGTTTTTACTACCAAACTTTTCAATTTTTGTTAGAGAATCAATTGTTTTATTTATATAGTTTTCAATGTTAGGAACTACTTGTTTTAAACAAATATCTAAAAGAGTTTTTGCTTCAGTAACACAATCGTTGATATATGTTTGCATATAAGTTTCGTATCTAACTTTAAGTTCAGTTTTTGATAAAACTGAATTATCTTCAAACAACTTTATATTTTTTTCATCAAGCAATCTATTGTAACACTCTACGCTGTTTTTATAATCAATAAGTCCTCTAACCTTTGCTTCTTTTACCCAACTTTCATCATAACTATTACCATTAAAAATAATACGAGAGTGGTTTGTAATATTTTCAATAATTTGTTTTACAATTGTTGATTCAATATTTTCGCTATCAACTTTTTCAAGTTTCTTGTTAATAGTTTTTATTTCATCAGCAACAATAGTTGCTAAAACAGTATTACTTAAAGCAATGCTTTGTGATGAACCTACCATTCTAAATTCAAACTTATTGCCCGTATATGCAAAAGGCGTTGTTCTATTTCTATCACAATTATCTTTATATGGTTTTGCAACTGAAGATGTTTTTAACTCTAATAATGAACTTTTTTTCTTTTTAAATTTATTTGATTTTACAAAATCATTTAAGGTTTCAAGCATATCATCACCAACAAAAACAGAAATAATTGATGGTGGAGCTTCACTACCCCCTAAACGCAAATCATTGCCTAAAGATGAAGTTGACATTTTTAATAAATCATAGTGTTTATCAATAGCAGTTATAACACTTGTAAACATAAGCATAAAAACAAGTTCATTTGCTTTGTTGCAATCTAATAAATTTATACCTGTATCAGTTGAAATAGACCAGTTATTGTGCTTGCCACTACCATTAACACCTTTGTAAGGTTTTTCATGAAATAATACTTTAAAGTTGTGTTTATCAGCAACCTTATTCATAACTTCCATTAAAAGAGAGTTTTGATCTGCAACAATGTTTGCTTGTGAATAAACAGCAACAATTTCATGTTGAGTTGGTGCAACTTCATTGTGTTGAATTTTTGCCATAATACCAAGTTTCCACAACTCTTTATTAAGGTCATGCATAAAAGCACTTACACTTGGCTTTATTTGTGCTAAGTAATGGTAAGAATTTTCTTGGCTTTTAATAGCCTCTGCCCCCAAAAGGGTTCTGCCTGTTAAAACCAAATCTTTGCGTTTGTTATACAAAGATTTATCAATTAAAAAATACTCTTGCTCACAACCAACATGGCAAATAACACTATTTACATCTTTATAACCAATGGTATTTAAAAGTTTTGTTGCTTCTTTATTTAAAAATTCTGTTGCCCTTAAAAGAGGTGTTTTTTCATCAACAGCCACACCCATATAAGTGCAAAAAGCTGTTGGAATATACAAAACCCTGTTTTCTTTATCATCTTCTTTTATAAAAACTGGGCTTGAATAATCCCAAACAGTGTATCCACGTGCTTCAAAAGTAAGGCGCTCACCACCACTTGGAAAACTTGAGGCATCTGTTTCGCCTTTAATTAAAGACTTTCCACTAAACTTTTTTATAAAATCTCCCTTAGAGTTATACTCTAAAAAACTAATATGCTTTTCTGCATACTTACCTGTAAGCGGGAAAAACCAATGGGTGTAATGTGTTGCCCCCATACTTATCGCCCATTTTTTAATTGCTTCTGCAATTTTATCTGCAAGAGAAAAATCAAGTTGTAAGTTAAACTTTTTTATTCTCATAAAATTGTTGAAATCTTTATTTTTCATAAGTTTTTTTAACTTATTATCAGTTAAAACAAAACTAGAAAAATCATATAATAAATCTTTTTTCATTTTTTTTACCTTTAAAAACAAAATCAATTAAATAAT
>JAZUAI010000002.1:0-2274 GCA_045637945.1 Clostridia bacterium | reverse complement strand
GTTCCAGCTAAAATTGCTATTAAACATAAAGCAACAATTGATAGTATTTTTTTCATAATTTCTCCTTGTTTTTTATTCTACTAAAATTTTTATATTTAGTCAATTATTTTAATCTTTTTTTCCATTTTTAAAGTTATCGACTTTACTTTCTTGTTTAACTTCACTAATATTTGAATCAACATTTTCGGTGTTTTTAACTGGAGTTTCAATAATTAACCCTTCATTTTTTAACGCTTCAATTGTTTTTCTTTTTATTTCTTCTAGGCGTTTTATTTCTTGCAATCTTCTTTCTTCTCTTTCTTTTTCTTGTTGTTTTTTCTTACGGTTTTCTCGTCTATTCATGTTTGCAATAATTTGTTTTACGCTTTTTCCTTCCATAATTGCATCTAACTCTTCTTTATATGCAACATTCTTTTTAAGCAAAAGTTCAGAAAGAACAACAACTTTATCCCAATTTTCTTTTAAAATTTTTTCACATCTAGCATAATTATAATTTAAAATTTTTAAAATTTCTTCATCAATTTTGCTTGCTGTATCATTTGAATATAACACTTGATTTTGATAATCTCTGCCAATAAACACTTCACTTGATGAACCCAAATTAATAAATCCTAAATCTGAACTCATACCAAACTGAGTAACCATTTTTCTTGCAATTTTTGTTGCTTGTTCAATATCGTTACTTGCGCCAGTTGTAATATCACTAAACTTAATGCTTTCAGCAACTCTTCCACCCATAAAACTTGCAATTAAATCGTTTAATTTATTTAAAGTTGCATAATTATCATCTGTTTCTGGGCGAGATAAAGTGTACCCCCCAGCCATTCCTCTTGGAATAATAGACACTTCTTGAACTTCGTCACAATAAGTTAACATTCTGTGTAAAATTGCGTGTCCTGATTCATGATAAGCTGTAATTTCTCTATCTCTTTCAGTAACAACTCTACTTTTCTTTTGTGGCCCCATAATAACTTTATTAACTGCTTCTTGAATATCAATCATATTAATTTTAATACGATTATCTCTACCAGCTAATATTGCCGCTTCGTTTAATAAGTTTTCTAAATCTGCACCACTAAAACCAGTTGTTAGTTTTGCAATATTTTCTAAATCAACTTCATTAGTGAATTTTTTGTTTCTTGCGTGAACTTTTAATATTTTTTCTCTGCCTTTAACATCTGGCATATTAATATAAACTTGTCTATCAAATCTGCCCGGACGAAGTAATGCAGGATCTAAAACATCTGGTCTATTTGTTGCAGCAATAACAATAATTCCTTCGTTTGCCTCAAAGCCGTCCATTTGAACCAATAATTGATTTAATGTTTGTTCTCTTTCATCGTTTCCGCCACCAAGACCTGCTCCTCTTTGACGACCAACTGCATCAATTTCATCTATAAACACAATGCAAGGGGCACTTTTTTTGGCTTGATCGAATAAATCTCTTACTCTACTTGCACCAACACCAACAAACATTTCAACAAAATCTGAACCCGAAATGCTAAAGAATGGGGCATTACATTCGCCAGCAATTGCTTTTGCAAGTAATGTTTTACCTGTTCCTGGTGGGCCAACTAATAAAACCCCTTTAGGTATTCTTGCACCAATTTCGGTATATTTTCTTGGATTTTTTAAGAAATCTACAATTTCTTTTAATTCTTCTTTTTCTTCTTCGCTTCCAGCAACATCACTAAATTTTACTTTGCTTCTTTCAACATTTTTTGCCCTGCTTTTTCCAAAAGCCATATTTTTACTATTAGTGTCTAAAACCATTTTAATAATAAAAAATCCAATTACAGCAAATAAAATTATTGGAACATATTGCATTAACTTAGACATAAAACTTTGTTCAACAATCCCAAAAGACTTACTAATTGTTGTTTCAGGAACACTGTTAGTATATTCGCCCTTATTATAATTTTCAACCCAAGTTAAAAATTCTTCCATGCCGGCAGTATTGCCAATAACAAAATAGAAATCCCCAGTGTTTGCGTTGTTAAATTTTTCAATGGTTATTTTACTATCTTTAACACGAACGTAAACAGTTGTTCCAACAACTTTAACATTAGTGGCCTCTAATTCCCCACTAACAACTTGAGTTCTAAAATCGTCATAACTAATACTTTTACCTGTTGGCGATTTAAAACTTAAAAAAATAACAAATGAAATTAACATTAATATAATAATATAAAACAATAAATTTGAATGTTTTTTTGGTTTTTCGTTCATAGCATATCTCCTTAACAATTAAGTGTAACATAAAATAAAAATAAA
>JAZUAI010000001.1:0-48513 GCA_045637945.1 Clostridia bacterium | reverse complement strand
TAAATAAAAAAGGTTTATTATTAAAACTTTAAATCCTAAAAAAAACGAGAAGAAATTTGCTTTTAAAAAAGTAAAATTTTAGTTATAAAAATAACTTTGAAAAAGGCTTAAAAAGTAAGCATAAATCTTAGACAAAAATTGCTATTTATTGTATAATCAATCTGGAGTATAGTTTGCATTTTTAGGTTTGAAAAACCTTTTAAAACTATATTAAAAACAATTAAAAATGCAGATGCTAATTATGTTTGTTTTAACATTTAATTTTAAATAATAAAGCAAACAAAAACTAAACTAAAACAATTAAAAAGACAAATAAAAAAGATAAACTAAAATAAAGGAAAAAGTTATAAAAATGAAAAAGATCTTTAGTGGAATTTTTGTATTGATATTACTTGTTTGTTGCGGCCTTTTTTCTGGTTGTGGTGATAAATACGCAAACCTTAATTTTTCGGTGGGCTTTGTTTCCTCTGGAGATGGATATTATTCTGAATACATAGAAAATGAAGGTGTGAATAGGGTAAAAACCCCTAATGGAACATACGATGATAACCGTGATGGCTCATATACTTTTTACATAAGTCAAGATGTTTCATCAACAGCAGCTTTTGAGGTTGTGTTTACAGGTGTTCCTTCAGATTTCAACTATGGTATTTCTTTTAGTTTGTCTAACGAAATTTTAAAAATAGATAATGCTACTGTTTTTTCAGGCAACAGCGTTAAAAAAACAATAACTGCTTTTGAAAAAGGTTCTACTGTTTTAACTGCTTACAGTAATGAAACTGGCAAAAGTTCAAGTGTAACTGTTCATGTTGTAAAAATTGCAAATCAAATGTTTTTTACAAACAACAATCTTGCAATAGCAAACAATGTTGGCAGTAAAATAAATTTGGATAGCAATGAAATAGTTTCTCTTTATCCAGCAAATAGCAGTATAACAAAAATTGATTATGAACTTGGTTATTATAAAGAAAACCCTGATGGTGGTGAAATCTTTACTGCTTATACTTCACAAGAGTTAGCTTATAACGGCATTATTTTCAATAAAGCTAAAAAAACTATTGAGGCTACTGGTGATGGTATTAAACTTGAAAGTTTTTATTTAAAAGCTACTTATTTAAATCCACTAGGTGAAAATTTAGAAGCCGAAACACAAGTTAAAGTTGTTAAACCTTTGGGTGAGTTAGAAATTTATATGGGTGAAACAAAAGATGATGCAACACCTGACAACTTACTTGATGAAAATGATATTAAAAATCTTATTATTAACATTGAAGATATGAACTATGTTAATTTAATAATAAGATCAAGAAGTAATGGAGAAAATGTTAAACTTGGTATTCTTACCGATAGTTCATTACCTGTAATATTTAAAGATAATAGAGCAGAGTATAGCTATTATGAAGAAGATAAACAAACTCCATCAAAATATGATCCAGTAACTGGTTCTAACTGGGCTAGAGCAGTTTGGACAGATTATTATGTAAAGATAATTGCAACCAAAAAGACAACAGAAAATGATATTTACCCATCAGGTATTTATGGTTTAAAATTTACAGCAAATTATGCTGATTATGTTGTTGAAGGTTATCCAGTTATAAACACACTTAACATTAAAAACGATACATTAGTTAAAAACTTTTCAGTTAACGGAGAAGTTTTAGAAAATGTTTCAATTGTAGATTATCCTGAAACAAATGCTTATTATGATGGCGAAGTTTATATAAACGCTGATGAAGCTGCTATTGGAACAGAACTTAGAATTGATGTTGCAAACCCTGTAACAATTTTAAAAGAAAATGCAAAATTTAATGTTAAATTCTATGATGAAGATTTAAAACAAATTACTAATGCAAGCGAATATTTTAAAGCTCAAAGAAGAGTTGGCTCTTCAAGTGATTTATTTAATGTTACCGATAATTTTGTAAGTTTGTTTGATAAGAATACAACTTTCTATTTAAAACCAAATGCTTCAAAAGTTTCTTTAGGCCAAGTTTATTACATGGTTATTACTGCAGAGTTGCCTTCAGAGGAAGAATTTGAAAGCAAGAGAGCAAATGCAACAATTAAACTTACAATTGCTCAAGGCGTTAAAGAGTTTACAAAATATAATTATAGCTATAAAAAATATCAAATAGATGAAGATACTGGTTTATATAAAATAGATGAAACTACTAAAGAAAAAATAATTGAAGAAGTAAATAAAACAGATATCGAGTTTAACGGCGATAATTACACTGGCTTAGAAACAATTAATATTGATTTGGAAAGTGGCTTTGATGCTTTTGTTACTTTATTTTATGATCCAGCAGCTGCTAGTTTAAAAAATGTTTCAATTGTATCTAGTGATGAAAAAATTATTAAGGTTAACTACAATAAAAATGGTGAAGATCTTGATAAATTTAGTATTACAGGTGTAAGCCTTGGTAAGGCAAGTGTAATTATTTCAACAACAAGCCTTGAAGTTGAATATAAAATAAACGTTAATGTTTATAGACCTATTACTGACTTTAGAGTAAATTTAAGTTCAACAAACACTTCTTATGGTGTGGGTGGGTATACTCTTGATGCTGCTGGTAAAAATGTAAAAACAGCTGAGGTTAAGGTAAATAAATTAATCGCCCTTGATTTTTCAATTTTACCTTCAACAGCAAATCAATACTCACTAATATATAGTGTTTATAAAACAGAAATTTTAGAAGAAAATTTAATTGGTTCTTATTCAGTTGATCACAACGGGGTTGCTTCTTCAGAAATTACCACAATTGGTAACGAAGAATTCCAATTTAATTGCAAAACAAATTCATTTATTTTTGTAAATGATCAAGCTGCAAAAAAAGTTTATTATGTTGTTATTAAACTTGTAAATCTTGATGATTCTTATTGGTCAAGAGATATTCAACTTAAATCTTATGTTCCTGTAGAAACTATTGATGTTGATATTTCAAAAACAATTGTTTATAACCCACAAGCAATTGCTTATGAGACAAAAACAAATGATGAAAATGACCCAACAGTTTTTGCTTTAAAAATTGATGTAAACAAACCAAAAAACAATGGTGAAACAAGAAGAGTTCCTACATATAACTTTAATGATTATGGAAAACTTGTTGTTTTGGTTAACGGTGTAACAGAAAATATTTTCACTATTCAAAACGGTTCTTTGGTTGGTTCAAATTCTAATAGTGTTTTAAAACTTATTTCTCCTACTGTTGACAGTGATGGCTATTATTGGTTTGAATTAAATGAAGATTATGATTATTCAAAAATAACTTCTGCTATTTTCTTGTCAGTTCAAATAAGAGAAATTAACAGTGATGCGATTAACAATGTTGCTTTTAGAGTTTTTGAAGCAGAAAGACTTTCTTTCTTAAGAACAAACTCTGAAGATCAATTATACTTTAAACAAGGTTTGTCAGAAGATAAACAAATTGAAATAAGCGTTGGTGAAGAAACTGCTTTTAATAAAAATCTTATTGTTAAAGTTTATGATATTTTAACTTTTAATGAAGTTGATTATTATGTTGAAGACGAACTTTATTCTTATTTAAATGATGTAAGAATTGACACAACAGAAACAACAACAAAATTTAGTTTAAATATTTCTCCAAATTCAGCAGGAAAGTCAGTTGTAATTGTTATGCCTCAAGATAGAGTTGTAACAGAGGCTGATTATAAAAAATGGTCACAAAAAAGTTTTGTAGAAATTGCTGTTACTCAAGAGGAATTTGTTGAAGGAAGATACTTTAATTATATTGGAACAAATTATGTTCCTGCAGTTGAATATGTCGCAGGTGAAAAATATTTTATAGAAACAACTTCTTTAGATGATGTGATTACATTGTGGGAAGATTTCTTAACTTTCTATGTAACAGTAGCTGATGGTATTAAAGTTCCTTATCATGTTTCTTCAATTGAAGATCTTTACGCTATTGGAGAAAATTCTGATTCAGTTACAAAACGTTATGTAGTAACAAAAGATATTATTTTAGATTCTACTGTTAACTGGCAACCACTTGCAAAATATTATCCTGTTTATGATGTTACAGAAGAAAATTTCTCTCAAGGTGTTTACTATACTTTTAATGATGGAGAATATGTAAAACAAGCTTCTTTCGTTGCAGAAACTCAATATTTTGCATATGGTTTTAATGGTGAGTTATCAGGAAAATTTAGTTATAGAAATATTATTACTAAAAAAGAAATTAACTATTATTATAAGATTTCTAACCTAGCTTTTGTTGGAACTTTAAATAATGCTAAAAATGGATATGGCTTATTTGCTGAAGTAGGAAAAAATGGTAGAATAGTTGACTTAAGTGTTAGCTACGATTTCTTCCAACCAGTTATTATTGAAAACTTAGTTTTTGGTGGTATTGCAGCATATAACTATGGAACAATTGAAAGCAGTGAAGTTAAATTTAATAACTTTACTTTATACACAGATTATCCACTTACTTTTGGTGGTGTTGTTGGTATAAACAATGGATATGTTACAAATGAAAGAACATCTTCACTTGGCATTACAGGTTTAGTTACTTTTGGAATTTATAACAATGGTATTGCTGTAAATATTGGTGGAATTGTTGGTGTAAATAATAATACGGTTTCTGGTAGTTATGATATTACAAAAGAAATTGTTTACACTTTTAACAATGCTGGTTTTGATACTTCACTAAATATTGTTGTTGAAAACTTATTTGATCCAACCAAAAAGCTTGATAAAACCTCAATTGGTGGAGCAGTTGGAATAAACAATGGTTCTGTTAAAAACTTATCTGTTCAAGGAAGAATCACAGCTACTGATTGCTATAACGTAGGCGGTATTATTGGTAAACTTAATTATTCAGAAGAATTTAATGGTGAAAAAACTATTGAAGGAACGGAAGATAAATATATGGCTTATGCTGTTGAAAGCTCTTATTCAATAGCAAAAGTAACAGGTTATGTTTTTGTTGGCGGCGCTATTGGTTATGCAAGTAGCTCAACTGAAAATATCTATATTTATAATATTAGTGCAGAAAACTATGTAAGTGGTTCAAGTTCTGATAGAATTTTTGTAAAAGGTTATGAAAATGTAGGTGGACTTATTGGTTTTGCTAACCACATTAGCATTAGTTATAGCTATGTAGTAAGTTATTATGATTGTTCAGAAGTTAAAGCTGAAGCTGATGGAACTTATAAAGTTAATAACTATGATATTCAAGGAAATCAAGAAGTTGCTGGATTTATTTCTGAAATAAATAATTCAACTATTACTAATTCAGCAGTTTTTGTAAATGCTTATGCTGTTTCTGACACTGCTTTGTTTGTTAATAAAGCACAAAATGTTTCTTCAAGAGATATTTTTGCCCGAGGTTCAATATATTCTACTGGTGCAAAAGTATCTACATTGGGTGTTACACCAACAGAAAAATGGTATTACGAAATTTATAGCAATTCAGCTACAGCAGCTTTTAATAATAGTTTTGGTGCTGCTGATCAAGGTGAATTAAAAGCTTGTGATGTTTCATCTGTTGATGGATGGGCAAGAAACGATAATATAAATGATGGTTATCCATATTTAACAATTCAAGTTGGAGCAGAAGAACAAGTTTTATTTGCAACAACTCCAATCGTTATATTGTCAAACGTTAAAGATAATCAAACAGAATTAACTGAATATATTAAAAATGATGCAAATTCTTTACTTTTATTCTTTAACTATGATTATTTAAATAAATATCCAGTTAGCGAAATATTAAAATTAAACTTAGTAAAATTCAACGAGTTTTCTGACCTTGAAGTTTATGCAAAAACACATAAAACAGCAAGGCTTAATATTTCAACAAGTAATTCAAGAGTTGTTTCAATAAGCGAAGATGGAACATTAAAAATTGTTGGTGAGGGTAGTGTTACTATTACTGTAGCATCAAAGCTTAACACAAATTATAAAGTAGAAATTTATGTTGTTGTAAAATATGGTGTTAACGATATTAATCTTTATAGCAATATTGCTTTAAATGATAATTTAAAAGATGGCGACACAACAATTACAATTTTAAAATCTATGGACCACACATTGTATATGGAAACATTATATAATCGTGTATTGGAAAATGGTAAAAATGCTGAATTAAAAAGCACAAATAATATAGCAACAAGATTTATTGTTGAAACAAAAGACGATGATTCTTTAAAAAATATTCTTGATGCTGCAGACGGAACTTTTGATGGCACAGCTATTTATACTATTAATGATTTATTTAAAATTAACGATTTGACATGGCTTTATGATGATGAAAAAGAAAGATTTGTTGTTGATATACCGGCAAACACAAATCCAATTATAAAACCTATAAAAGCTATGGAAAGTTTACCAGAGGATGTTGCTGGTTATGATGGTTTAACTATTAAATATGAACCAATTATTAAAGAAACTTTTAATACAACACAATCCACAATTGTTTTAGATGTTTTTGCTGGTGATTTTAAATTATCAATTATAAAAGGCGCAACAGATATTATTTTTGAAAATAATATTGAATTGCCTGTAAAAATTTCACAACTTGAAACTTTTTCATTTACAGTAACTTTATTTACTGATTATGAACAAGATGAAATTGTTGATAACTTTAATTTAGAAAACAGCGATGAAAAATTAGTTATTGTAAAAAGTGATATAACAAGAAGGTATAAAGATGGTTCAAAAAATGACCTTGTAAGTATTTCTATTACTTATACAATTAACTATAAAGACAAAATGAACGCAGTAGAAAATGATTTGTATTATAACTTCCATTTCTCTGCAAGTTCTGATGTTACTAAATATTTAGATATGCCTTTTGTTATTTTAGGGCAAGACAAAATAAGTCAGGTTTATGGAACAATTTATGCAAACTTAACAGACTTTCCACAAGAACCTGAAAAAAATAAAATAATTTATAATGCTAATGTTGGTGTTTTATCTGTTGAAGTTTATCCTTTCTTTAGTAACTACAACAAAATGAGGGTATATTATAAAACAGTTTCAACTTATCCATTACTTATGACTCAACTTAGTTACAATATTTCTGGTGAAACAGGTAATAAGTTGACTATTTATGATGGTTCGGGATCTATTACAGACTTTAATGATGTAATGATGGTTCAAAAGTCTAGTGGACAAGATACTTACTTATTAAATAACTTAGGAGTTTATTCTTACAGTAAAATTTATTTCTTTAGTTTACTTACCGGTAGTGAAGTTCCTGACAATACAACATTTAGTGTTTATGTTGAATTTTTAAATCGTGATAATACAATTATTGAAACTTTTGTATATGACTTCCAAACAATTGCTCAACCATCAGTTACTTTTAGTTTTGATGAAGATTTAAAGAGTGAAAATGATATTTATTATTTACCTTTAAATACAATTAACGAAGTAGATGTTAAATTGGTAAATTATGAAGGAGATATAGCTTGGACAGTTGCTACAGATGATGATTATGAATTATCTCAAAATGAAATTGACATCTTAACTCCTGTTAAAAACGCCAACGGTGTTTACACAATGAGAGTTTTGAAATATACAAATTCAGGCGCTCACGATAACCTAGCGAATATTGGAATTATTGGTAAAAAGATTAGAATTACCGCATTTATTACAGATGGACAAAAACAATATCATCACTCTGAAACAATATTGATAACAATGTTCAGTGTAAAAGATATAAATGTTCAAAATACTACAAATGGTTATATGACAGTTCCAATGTCAACAACAACTCCTTTACAAGTTACTCTTGATTTGTGGTATGATGAAGGCTTGTTAAAATCAGAAGACAACTGGTATACAAATTGGTATACACAAGAGTATAGAGGCGAGGACACAACAAATACTTTATATCAATATTTAACTGCTTGTGGTTATGAAGTTACTGAAAACTTCTCAGGTTATATTTCACAATTAACAAATGCAATTTCAAAAGCAAATTACAACTACAAAGATACTTCATCAACAAAAACTTCTGGTATTTGGTTCTACAATGATGGAGACAATTCTGGTTATTTGCAAACAAATAAAGATTATAACGATACAACTTTTGGGGTAGAGCTTTACAACGAATTCTTTGCAATTTACGGATACCAAATAGATATCAACTCAAATCTTGCAATGAAAGTAAACCTTTCTTACACAAATAATGAAGGGGAACTTGTAAAAGAAGTAAATGCTAATGGTATTCCAAACGTTTATAATTATAATATTTCTGCAAGTAACACAACTTATGAAACTGCTTTCAAAATTGAAAAAGATTTTGTTTTAACTTTTGTTTATAAATCAGATCTTATCAATGCAATTCCTGTTTCTACAGCAGAAGAATTTATGTCAATGAGAGAAGGTTTTGACTATAGATTAATTAAAGATATTGTCTTAACTGATTATGTTCCTATTGAAACTGCAGTAAACACTTTTGATGGAAACAATTATAAAATTTACATTACAAACTTTGCTGAAAGTGTTTGGCAAGCTGAAGATGGTGTTTTGGGCTTATTTAGCACTATTAACGAAAAAACAATTTTATATAATGTAAATGTTTATTATACAAATGCAGTAACTGTTGTAAACGATATATTAACTCCAGGTTTGGCCGGATTAAGCGTTTCATTACCAAATGCAAAAACAGTTTTATTTGGTGGTATTGCCGGAACAAACAACGGAACTTTAACAAACTGCAGTGTTTCTGGAAGAGTAAACCTTACATTAAACATTGATATTAACTCTGGAACAATTGCTGAAGCTTTAAACGGAAGTATGGTTGCTGTTAATAATTCAAAAGGTTATATAACAAACAGTAAGGTAGAAAACTTTGATTTCAACTGTTATGGTGTAACAGGTGGTTTTGTAGGAGAAAATAAAGGTAAAGTTGTATCAAGTTATTTCAACAATAGCTCAATTAACAACTTATCAAGTGAAGATACTGCAGGCTTTGTTTATAATAACTCTGGTTATATTTATGAGTGTTATACCCAAGGTTATAGAAAAGAAAGTGATAATGATATTAGAAACACTGGCTCAGGTGTAACCTCAAAAGGTATTGTTGGGGGTTTTGTTCATACAAACAGTAGTATAATTTCTGATTGTTATTCAAACATCTCACTTTCATCTTCAAGATATATTGCAGGCTTTATTTATAAAGATGTTGAAACTAGCGTAATTTCAAAATGCTATTCAATTTCTTCAAAAGCTTCTGCTGATAACAGTACGGTTGCTTCACCTTTTGCGGCAGCTAACTCTGCAAGTTATACAAAGATTACTATAAACGGAACTTTAAATAACTGTTATTACTTAAATATTGCTGGAACTTGGAGTGATTTAACTTGGGATAGTGCTAGCGAAGACAAACAAGCAAAAGGTTTAACTCTTGACCAATTTGCAACACATACAAATTTTGTAAATTATGACTTATCACTTATTTACAATAAAAGTAGTTATGCAGATGGAACAACCTTTAATTATGTTGATGGTTACACATGGGTTATTATTGAAGGTAAACCAGTAATTGTTTCAACTCTTGTTAAAACAATTAGCCAAAGAGACTATGTTGGTAAATCAAAAAATTATAGCGATGCTTCATTTAATTACTACAATGCTTCTAAGATAACAAGAATGGAAAAAATTCATGTTTTAGTAGGTCAAGATAAAGAAAGAGTAAGTTATTATGATAATAGTGAAGGTCTTGCTGTTGATAACCTTACAGATAAACAATTGGTTTTCTATACAATGCAAGATAATACAAAGAACACTTTAACATATACATTTGTTCCAAAGGGTAACAATGAATTGTTAACAATTGTTTATTCAATTACAATTGAAGAAGGAGTTGTTAAATCAAAAACTGTTGTATCTGCAGAATATGGAGAAGGCGATACTGTTCAAATATTAGACGTTAAAGATTCAGTTGGTTCAAAGTTTGTTGAAGATAAAAACTTTAGAGCAAACGATACAATTGAAATTTATTATGACGAAGATGGAATAATAAATAATATTGAATATAAAGATTTGGAAAGTGCTTCATATTATTATGGCAGTAACGCATTTAAAATTTCTCACGTTGTTGGCTCAAGAACAAACCCACAAATGATTTATGATTATGAGTCTTTTGTATATTACACTTCAAACGATAACGTAGGAAAACATTATAAAATTGTAAAAGATTTAGATTTTGATTATCAATTTACTCCAACTGCCTATATTACATTTAAAGGTGCAATTCAAGGCAATTATATGGATATAAATAATTTGTCTATTTCTTACTTAAATAGTTCAAGTGCCGAAGCTCTTGAAAACAGCACAAACTCATTTGGTTTGTTTGCAAAAATTGCTACAGCAGAAATTATTGTTAGTGAATCTGGAAACTTAGTTGATGATAAATTTAATACAACAATTTCAAACTTAAATTTAAATGTTGTTGAAGTTTTATCAAATTCACATAATTATGTTGGTGCTTTAGCTGGTGAATTGGTTGCCGAAAACTCAAGAAAAATTATGCTTAACAACATAAAAGTTTTAGGATCTGGCGGTCTTCCAGCTTACATTCAAGGCAAAAATGCTGTTGGTGGTCTTGCAGGTATTGCTACAGGTGAAGTTATTATAAAAGATATTTCTGTAGCAGTTAATGTTAATGCTACTAAAGAGGTTAATGTTGGTGATGCTAAAAAACTTCTTTATACAAACAAGAGCTTAAGCAATATAACCAGTTTGGCTTATGCTGGTGGTGTAATAGGTATTTTTGATTCAAGCAGAGTAAATGATCCTTCTACACAAAAAGATTATAATGCAAATAATATTAGTATATCTGGTGATATTTCTATTATTGGTGGTATTGTAGGATCAGCCTTTGGTATGATTGGAAGAAATACAGTAGTTAACTATGTTAACACTATAGTAAATTCTTCTGAAAGAAATTACTTAAAAGCAACAGCTTATGCTGGTGGATTAGTAGGTGAAAACAGAGGTAAAATTCAAAGTTCATCTATTACATATGGTAAATTAGAATCTTACTCAAGCGTTCAAGTTGGTGTTTCAAACTTAACTGCTCATGAATATTTCTTTAATGGAAGAAGTTCTGATACTGTAGTTGCTATTGGTGGTTTGGTTGGTATTAATAATGGTGGCTATTTAACAAACAGCTTAGCAAATATCAACGTAAGAAATAAAAATGCTATAATTGCTGGTGGCGCAGTTGGTAGAATGATTCAAGGTAAATTATCTTTTGTAACTACAACTGGTTCAGTTCTTGCAGGAGAGATAATTGGTGGTTTTATTGGAACATTAAATAACTATGATATTGTAGTTGATGAAGATAACGCAAATACATATAATTCAAGTGCAATTGTTGGTAATTTACAACCAACTTCAAATGCAAATATTAGAACTGTAATTTCAAACTGCGTTTCAGGAACAAACTGGTTAGTTGAAGATTATAAGTATTATGCAAACTTAATAAATAATGAAAACCCTGTTGCTGCATTTATTGGTCTTGTTTCATACAAAAATGTAACTGCTGGTTATGATGTTTATGATTTTGCAAGTTTCTTTGAAAACGGTATAGATAATGGATATAACTATTTTACAAATACACTTTATTCTTCATCTGCAAGCACAATTCCTCAAATGTATTTGAAACCTGCCTATAAGTCACAAGCTATTGATAAGTTAACTACAATGTTAAATTCAACAATTGAAGTATTTACTCATCAAGAGGGCAGTGGCTCAAGTGCTGTTGAATATCAAGTAACTTTCCCTTATTCAATGAGAGAAATTTACTATGAAGATACAGTTTTAGGACCAAATTATGTAATTGATACTGTTGTAAACTCAACTCATGATCCTAACTCATATCCAGATTCAGCAAGAAATATTTACACCTTAAAATCAAGCACAGCTGATATTGAAAACATAAACGATTTATATGTGAATATTGAAATACCTGCTGGATACATACCTCCAGATGATGGTTTTAATTTTGAGTGGTATACAAGATACTATGGTAAAATTTATGCAAAAGTTATGGAAGGCGGTGCAATAAAAGAAATTGTTCCTATTAAAGAAAGCAATTTTGCACAATATGAAGCTGATCCAAAAGCAACTTTCTGTTATATTAAAGACCCTGCATTAAAGATGTATAAAGTAACTCAAAAATATTTAACAACAGAAACCCACGACATAGTGTTGTTATTTAAAGATAATGCAGAACCTACAAAAGTTTCAAAATACACATATACAAATATTCAAGAAAATCTTGAAGCTTCTGATCAATTAATAAATGTTCAAAGTATTATTATTAATGGTATTCAATTTGCTAACATTAATGGGGCAAACTTAGAACGTGAAGTTGATTTGGAAGGTAATAGAACATATACAAACTCAAAAATAAATATAGTTTTACCAAACGGAACTATTGCAAACAAAATAGTTTATTATTTCAAAAAAGTTGTAAAAATTGCAACAACAGATGATGGTGATCCTATTGAAATAATTTATTATAATTTAGAATATGTTCAACTTTCTTATGAGTATAATGTTGAAGATGACGCTGGAAATCCATCAAAATACATTTCTAATAAAATAGAGTCTTCTCGTTCATCACAAACTTATAGATTAAGTGTAAAATCTAAACAAGTTGTTTATGAAAACTATTTAGATAATGGATATTGGAAAGTAGGAACAAACTTCTTGTTAGATGGCGATTATGAAAAAACTGATAAGCATTTAATAAATAAAGAATATGCAGAGGTTTATATTTGGTCATCATTTACAAACGATGTTACCTTAACTGAAGAAGGTGGTTCAATTTTAATCTATTCTGCTGAAGAATTAGCTTTATTTGCTAAGTTGGTTAATAACTCAGCAACAAATGCTACATATGCTTCAAAGAATGTTATAATTGAAAGAGACATTGACTTGAGTGGTAAATATTGGGTTCCTATTGGAACAAGTTCTTATCCATTTAAAGGAACATTTACTGGTTTATATAACGATAAAGTTTCATCAATTAAATATGCTACAGTAAATAGTAATTCAATTAATAATAGCAGTAGTGCTGTAAGTTATGCTGGTTTATTTGGTGTTGTTCAAAACGCAACAATTTCAGATTTAATTATTACCGGCGGAGATATGAACGGTAATTACGCTGGTGGTGTAGTTGCTTATGCAAAAGGCAACACAACAATAAAAAATATTACAAACAGAAATAATGTTGTTGGTAACATAATGGCTGGTGGTATTATTGGTTTATCTGATGCAACAGGAACAAGTAAGTTATTAGTTGAAAATACAGTTAACTATGGTGAAATTTCTCACCATAACACAAGTCCTACAACAACAAAGCTTATTGCTTTTGGTGGTGTAATTGGACAAGCACAAAATGTTGAATCAAAGAACAATATTAATAATGGTTTAGTTTATGTATTTAATAACAAAACATCTTACAGTGGTTCAGATTCAAAAGAAATAGAAGTTTGTGTAGGTGGTATTATTGGTAAAGCAACAAGCTTAACTACTGGTGTTAACAACAACTATGGTTCTATTAGTATTAATTCAAATGCTCACACAATAAAACTTGGTGGTATTATTGGTTGTTCTTCTGCAAATGGAAAAACAATTAAAAACCAAAAGAACTATGGTAACCTTGATGTATATAGCAATAACATTTATAGTGTTGAAGGCGAAAACAAACGTTATTCAATGATTTTAATTGGTGGTATTGTTGGTAATTTAAGAAATAACTTAACTTTGTGTGGAAATGAAGGAAAGATTAACTTTATTTTAAATACAACAGCAAATGCATATGTAGGTGTTGGTGGTATTGCTGGACTTTCAGCTGCTGACGCTAAAGATGCTTCAAATGTAATAGGAATTTCAGAAAGTTATAATACAAATAATATTGAAGTTTCATCAATTAATAAGAAAACTCACGTTTCATTAGGTGGTATTGCTGGTTATATTGATGTGGCATCAAAAGATACAAATATTATTCATTGTTATAACTCTGGTGATTTACAATCAAACTCAAACGGAACAATTTTTGCTGGCGGTATTGCTGGTTCAGCTGTTTTAGCTGAAGAAACAAGTGCTTCTGGAAAAATTACTAAGAGAGAGTTTACATACTCAAAAGAAGAGTATGAAGGAAAAACCGTTACTATTGGAAACTGTATCAATATTGGTTATGTAAACATTGCAAATATTGATCAACAATACAACTCTCTAGGTGCAATTATTGGTTTGGGTGTTTATGGAACTGAAGTTGGAGAAGGGGAACTTGAACTTAAACAAATGTTTGTTAAGTTTAATGAGACAACAAACAAAAACTATTACTTAAGAGACTCTGCTTATAGTGGTTCAAAAATTTATCCTGGATATGGCGCAATTGTTGTAACAGAAATTAGTGCTGGTTTATATGAAACAACATATAGATCTATTAATCCAGAAAACGAAGTTGGTTGTTCTTCTCAACTTGCAATAAGTTTGAAAGATAAATCAATTTATGATGCTGGTTGGACATTTGGTGGATCAGGTAAGTGGGTTCAAGCCTATGACACATGGTTCCCATCAATTAAAAACAACTTATCATCTTCAATGTGGATTGATAAACAAGAAAATGTAGCTCAAGAAAAAGGCAGTTATGTTGTAAGCTCAGCTGAAGAACTTGCTTACTTATCTGCACAAATAAATTCTGGTGAAATTGAATCAACAAATATTACTGTAAAATTAACAGATTATATTGACTTGGCTAACCGTTATTGGACTCCTATTGGAACAGAAGATAATCCATTTAGAGGAACTTTTGATGGTAACGGATATGTTATTAGAAACTTAACTGTTGACGGATCAGTAATGGAAGATGATGAATATGGTGCTTTATTTGGATTTATTGAAAATGCAACAATTAAAAATGTAGGCCTTGAATCTGTTATAATTAAAAATGTTGATTATGCAGCAGCAATAGCTTATAGTGCAGTTAATAGCTCATTAAATAAAGTTTATTCTGATAGTGGTAATAGTTTAAATACTTCTGTATCAGGAACAAAATCTGCTGGTGGATTAGTATGTTTTGCAAATGATTGTTTCCCTTCAGAAGAAAATAACTTTAAAGCTGGTATTTATTATAGTTATAATAATGTTCCAGTTAAATTAGTTGGCGATTATGCAGAAAGTGTTACATTTGTTGGTGGCTTGGTTGCAAAATTAACAAAATCTTTAATTGATAGTTCTTATAACAATGTAAAAGCAAATATTTCAACAACACAATCTCTTGATAATCCAGCAAATGATAGTATTGTTATTACTGGTCAGGCAGATAATGATAGTAGCTTATTTAATGTATTTAACCTTGCATTGAAAGTTATAGTAATAAATGTTGATGGAGGAGTAGAAACTCCTGTATCTGCTGGTGATTGTTATCCTTGTTTATATGACCTAACTAAAGGAACAGATTCTGCTGTAATTGAACCAGGCTTATCACCTGCAGTAGAAAACTTTACTGAGAAAGAAGGTATAAATAACAAAGAAATTTGGACTGTTGAATATACATTAAATGATGCTGCACAAGATGGAAAATTTTATCCTTCAATTCGTGGTTTAGGTCAAGAATGGAAAAATACAGAAAGTGAATCTTTAATTAATGTTCCATATAATGAACTCAATGTAAAAGCAAATGAAATAATAAAGAGATATGGATTAAATACTTTAGTAAACCCATATAAAGACAATAGTATTGCAACAAACAATAAAACTTATTATTTTGTTACTTCTGCTGAAGAACTTGCTTGGGTTTCAACAAACGTTAATACAGGTAATTTATCTACAATAAATAGTGAATTTATTTTATTAAATGACATTGATTTAAGTGATAGATATTGGACTCCTATTGGTTCAAATTCTGTTTATCCTTTCCAAGGTATATTCAACTTTAATGGTCACGTAATTAAAGGTTTGAGAATTGACGCTTCATCTTTAAGTTATGGCGGTTTGTTTGGATATACAAATGGTGCAAAGATTATTAATGGTTATCTTATTGATTGCTTTGTAAAAGTAACAAGCAAAGATGAAAAAACAAATCTTTATGTTGGTTCTCTTGTAGGTAAAGGTTACAATACAACAATTGAAAATGTAAGTGTGACAACTGCAGTTGCAGCTTTCTCAAACGCAGGTTCATTTGTTGGTGGTCTTATTGGTTCTTTAACAGGAACACAAGACTATAAGATTTCAAACGTAAGAGTTGAAAAATCTTTTGTAAATGGCATAGATAATCCAGCATACATTGACGTTTCTTCATATGAATATCAAGCAATTGAAATTAGAGAAGGAACAGGTATAGAAATTACTGAAAAAACAGCAAATATTGGAGCTTTCTCTGATGGTGGAAACGTTTATGCTGGTGGTATTGTAGGCTATATTTCTGGATATGAAATGGAAGAAATTGAAACTGAGTTCTTAGTTAATGCTGCATACAATGGATGTAACATAACCGCTGTTTCAATGTCTGAAGCTTCAAGAGTTTTTGCTGGTGGTGTAGTTGGTTATGCATTGGAAGAAGTTGCTTTGAATAATATTCAAAACTCAGCTATTGTAAAAACATTTACAAACCAAAACTTTGACTTTATTGGTGGTGTTGTAGGTTATATGAATAACGGTAGTATTCAAAATGCTTACTTCACTGGTTATGTAGAATGTTGCCAAGACTTTAACAACCATATTATTTCATATGTTGGTGGTATAGTTGCTTATATTGTTACCGAAGGTTGGGTAAAAAATAGTGTAAACACGGGAAGAATTAACGACAATCCTGCATATAAAACTCTTCAATCTGCTGTAATTGGTGGTGTTATAGGTTATTCAGGAGATAGAACCTTTAATTTAGATGCTCAATGCATTTATGCTAGTGTAGGTGGTGGCTTTAATGAATATGCTGGTGTTGGTGTTTATGAACCAGCAAATATTGCTACTCAAGAAGACCTTAACAAAATATTTACAACAGATTTAACAGCTATTACAGATGCAAATGGTTTTGATAAAGTATTATGGAAGTCACAAGAATTGCATTCAAAAATGATTTACGTATGTGGAACAGGAACATCATTTAACAGTTCAAATGTTGACGGTGTTACTGGAACAACTCAACTTTCATCACAAGGTAAGTTAGCTGTTGATATGTCAAGCTTTATGATTAAATATGGCTCACAAGGTTATGAAGAAGGCGATAAGATTGGTATTTCACTTGTAACTAAAGATTACGAATATGTATACGTTACAACTGACATGCCTGCCGGAACAAATGCTGATAGTGAAATTAACTTATTTAACTTAATAAAAGCTGCATATGGAACAACTCCTTCTGATAATGTAATTACTTATTGTATTACTCTTATTAGAAAAACAGTTGCTCCAGGCTCATAATTAAAAAACAAAAAAGGTATACAAAATGTATGCCTTTTTTTGTTTAACCTTTACAAAAATGATAGTAAAAAATCATTTTTTTAAAAAATTACTTGACAATATGACAAATTTTTGATTTTCTTAAACTTTTTTTATCAAAAACTATTGACTATTAAAATAGCTTGTGCTAAAATTCAAATTACTTTATGTTGATAAATTGCGCGTTTTGTTTTTTTTGTTAAAAAATATTAGTAAAAAAGAGGTTATGTTAGGTATTTTTTATCTTAATTTTCAAAGATTTTAAATTTGACATGACAGGGTTTTTTGCGAGTAAAAAAGCAACATTTAAAGTAAAATATCACTTAAACAAGGAGCCGATATGGGACAATCTAATCCTACTATTAAAAGAACTAAACATGGTAAAGTGGAAAGGGTAAATTTTTCAAAAATTAAAGAACCTATTGACATGCCATACCTTATTGCAATTCAAAAAGATGCTTACAAACAATTTTTGGAAAGAGGCATCGGTGAAATATTAGAAGAGTTTTCTCCAATAACTGATTACAGTGGTAAAGCAGAAATCTATTTTGTTGACTACACATTAGATCCAACAAGCAAATACTCAAAACCTGAATGTAAGAGAAAGGGTATTACATACTCAGTTGCTCTTAAAGCAAGAGTTAGACTTGTTAGAAAAGAAGACGGTGAAGTAGTTGAACAAGAAGTTTTCTTGGGCGATATTCCACTTATGACGGAAGAAGGCTCTTTTATTTTTAACGGTATTGAAAGGGTTGTTGTAAGCCAAATCGTTAGGTCTCCTAGTGCTTATTTTGCTAAGGAACAAGATAAAACAGGTAAATGGCTTTTCAACGGCACAATTATCCCTACTCGTGGAACATGGGTAGAAGTAGAACAAAACGTTAACGATATTTTAAGAGTTGTTATTGATAGAAGTAGCAAAGTTACTCTTGGCGTTTTCTTAAAATGTTTTGGTTATACATCAAAACAAATCAAAGATATTTTTGGTAATAACCCTATTATCAATAATACACTTGATAAAGAAGTTCAAGAAACTCAAGAAGAAGCTTTAATTGAATTAAGTAAAAAAATGCGTCCAAGCGAAGTCCCAAGCGCTGAGGCTACTTATAACTTTATCAATTCTTTATTCTTTACACATCAATATTATAATCTTGCTAGAGTAGGTAGATATAAACTTAACAAAAAATTAAGTGTTGCTACTCGTATTACAGGACAAACAGCTTATGGCGATATTAAAATTGGCGACAAAGTTGTTGTTAAAGATGGCGAAATTATTGATAGAGAAGTTGCAAAACAAATTCAAAACGCTGGTATAAATGAAGTATGGTTGAGAGCAAAAACTCTTAGAGGCGACTTTAAAATGGACAAAGAAAACTTTGTTCCTCATAAAGTTGTTGGTAACAACAGAGTTCAACTTTCTGCAATCTTCCCATGCGATGAAGAAGAATTAGGAATTTTAGAACAAGTTCATTATCCAACATTAATGAACATTTTAAAAGAAAACAAAACAAAAGAAGAAAGACTTCAAGCAATTAGAGATAACGCAAAAGAATTAATGAACTTCCAATTAACTATGGATGATATCATTGCAACTTTCAGTTATCATTTAGATTTAAATAATGGTATTGGTGAAATTGATAACATTGACCACTTGGCAAACAGAAGAATTGCTACTGTTGGCGAATTGATGGGCAGTGCTTTCAGAAGTGGTGTTAATAAACTTGCTGGTGTTATTAGAGAAACTCTTCAAGCACAAGACTTAACAACAGTTAACCCATCTTCAATTATCAATGCTAGACCTATTAATAAAGCTTTAAAAGACTTCTTAGCAAGCTCACAATTATCACAACTTATGGATCAAGTTAACCCTATTAGTGAATTAACACAAAAGAGAAAAATCTCTGCTGTAGGTCCTGGTGGTGTTAAAAAGGAAAGAGCAACTGCTGAAGTTCGTGATATTCACTATTCACACTATGGTAGAATTTGTGGTATTGAAACTCCTGAAGGTCAAGGTATTGGTCTTATTAACTCTCTTGCAACATATGCAAAAGTTAACGAATATGGCTTCTTGCTTTCACCTTTAAAAGTTGTTGATAAGAAAACTGGCAAAGTAACAAATGAAGTTGTTTACTTAATGGCTGATGAAGAAGAAAATTGCTGTGTTGCACAAGCAATTGAACCTTTAAATCCAGACGGAACTTTTGTTAACCCAAGAGTTATTGTAAGACGTAAAGAATCAGTTGTTGAAGTTCCTGCTAGTGAAGTTGACTATGTTGACGTTTCTCCAAGACAACTTATTTCTGCTGCTACATCACTTATTCCTTTCTTAGCAAACGACGATACATCTCGTGCTTTGATGGGTTCTAACATGCAACGTCAAGCTGTTCCATTGCTTACAACAGAAGCTCCTATTATTGGAACTGGTATTGAACATAAAATTGCTGTTGATAGTGGCGCAATGATTTTAAACAAAAACGCTGGTTATGTTAGCTATGTTTCTGCTACAGAAATTAGAGTTAAAAATGATGACGGCGAAACAGATACTTATTATTTAACAAAATTTACAAAAACAAACCAAGATACATGCATTAACCAAAAACCTGCAGTTATTAAAAACCAAAGGGTTGAAAAAGGTGATGTATTGGCTGATGGTTTCTCAACCAAAAATGGTGAACTTGCTCTTGGTAAGAATATGACTATTGCCTACATGAACTGGGAAGGTTATAACTACGAAGACGCTATTTTGATTTCTGAAAGACTTGTAAGAGAAGATGTATTTACTTCTATTACTTTAAAAGTTGAAGAAAGCAAAGCAAGAAGCACAAAACTTGGTGATGAAGAAATTACAAGAGATATTCCTAACCTTGGTGATGATGCATTAAAGAACCTTGATGAAAATGGTATCGTTAGAGTTGGTGCAGAAGTTAGACCTGGTGATATCTTAGTTGGTAAAGTTACTCCTAAGGGTGAAACAGAACTTACACCTGAAGAAAGATTATTAAGAGCTATCTTTGGTGAAAAAGCTAGAGAAGTTAGAGATACATCTTTACGTGTTCAACACGGTCGTGGTGGTATTGTTGTTGATGTTCAAGTATTTACAAGAAAGAACAAAGACGAACTTGAACCAGGTGTTAACACAATGGTTAAGGTTTATGTTGCTCAAAAGAGAAAACTTTCTGTTGGTGACAAAATGGCTGGACGTCACGGTAACAAAGGTGTTGTAAGCCGTGTATTACCAATTGCTGACTTACCTTATATGGCAAATGGCCAACCTGTTGATATTGTTCTTAACCCACTTGGTATTCCAAGCCGTATGAACGTAGGCCAAGTATTGGAAGTTCTTCTTGGTAAAGTTGCAAAAGCACTTGATTGGAAGGTTGCTGTTCCTGTATTTGACTGCATCAACGAAAAAGAAATTTTCCAATTATTTAAAGATAATGATTTAGAAGAAGATGGTAAAATGGTTCTTTATGATGGAAGAACTGGTGAACCATTTGAAAACAGAGTTACAGTTGGCGTAATGTATATGTTGAAACTTGACCACATGGTTGATAGTAAAATGCACGCTCGTTCAACTGGTCCATACTCACTTGTTACTCAACAACCTCTTGGTGGTAAGGCTATGTTTGGTGGCCAAAGATTTGGTGAGATGGAAGTTTGGGCTCTTGAAGCTTATGGTGTTTCAAGACTTCTTCAAGAAATGCTTACTGTTAAATCTGACGATATTGTTGGTAGAAATAAAACTTATGAAGCAATTGTTAAAGGTTTCCCAATTGCTGAACCTGGTATTCCAGAATCATTTAAAGTTATGATTAAAGAATTCCAAAGCTTAGGTCTTGATATTAAGATCTTAACTGAAGAAAACCAAGAAGTTTCTATTAGCGAACTTTCTAATGATGAAACAGAAACAACACCTTTTGTTGTTAAACCAAAAGATGCTGTTCAAGATATTGAACTTAACCTTGATGATACTGTTTCTGGCGACATTGTTTCAGAAGCAGAAGCAAATCAAGAAGATAATATATTTGATAACTTTGATGAAAATTCATTGTTTGATGATTTTGAATAATTTAAAGATTTTTAACTTGGATTTTTAAATAAACACACTTATAAACTTTTAATAGGGAAGTATGCTTAATTTATTTAAGTTTACTTTCCAAAAAAAGTTTGACTGTAAGTAAAAGATTAAGGAGATTTTTATGTTTGAACTTAACAATTTCGACTCTATGAAAATTGGTATTGCTTCACCTGAAAAAATTAGGGAATGGAGTTATGGCGAAGTTACCAAACCAGAAACTATCAACTACAGGACTTTAAAACCTGAGAGAGATGGTCTTTTTTGCGAACGCATTTTTGGACCTAGAAAAAACTGGGAATGTCATTGTGGAAAATATAAAAGAATAAGATACAAAGGCGTTATTTGCGACAAATGTGGCGTTGAGGTTACTCATTCTAAGGTTAGAAGAGAAAGAATGGGCCATATTGAACTTGCAACTCCTGTAAGCCATATTTGGTTCTTTAGGGGTATTCCTTCTCGTATTGGCGTTATTCTTGATATTACTCCAAAATCCCTAGAACAAGTTTTATACTATGTAAATTACATCGTATTAGACCCTAAAAACACTCCTTTTACTTATAAACAAGTTATTAGCGATAAAGAATATCGTGATGCTATTGACCAATACGGTGAAGGCTCTTTTAAAGCTGGTATGGGTGCTGAAGCTATTAAACAACTTCTTACAGAAATTGATTTAGAAAAAGACTATGCTGAATTAAAAGATATTGTTAAAACATCAAAAGGTCAAAAAAGACTTAAAGCTATTAAGCGTTTAGAAATTGTTGACGACTTTATTAAGAGTGGAAATAAACCAGAATGGATGATTTTGGATGTTGTTCCAATTATTCCACCAGATTTAAGACCTATGGTTCAACTTGATGGTGGCAGATTTGCTACAAGTGACTTAAACGATTTATATCGTAGAGTTATTAACCGTAACAATCGTCTTAAAAAACTTATTGAACTTGGTGCTCCTGAAGTTATTGTTAGAAACGAAAAGAGAATGCTTCAAGAATCAGTTGACGCTTTAATTGAAAACGGTAAACGTGGTAAAGCTGTTCAAGGTCCTAAAGCAAGAGACTTAAAGAGCTTAACTGCTATGCTTCGTGGTAAACAAGGTCGTTTCCGTCAAAACTTGTTAGGAAAGAGGGTTGACTACTCAGGTCGTTCTGTTATTGTTGTTGGCCCAGAACTTAAAATTTATCAATGCGGTTTGCCAAAAGAAATGGCTTTGGAACTTTTCAAACCATTTATTATGAAAAAACTTGTTGAAATGAATGAATCTCACAACATCAAGAGTGCAAAACGTGTTATTGAAAGAGAAAAACCAATTGTATGGGATGTTCTTGATGAAGTTATTAAAGACCACCCAGTATTATTAAACCGTGCTCCTACACTTCACAGACTTGGTATTCAAGCTTTTGAACCTGTATTATGCGAAGGTAGAGCTATTAGGCTTCACCCATTAGTTTGTGTAGGCTTTAACGCTGACTTCGACGGTGACCAAATGCCTGTTCACGTTCCATTGTCTTTAGAGGCTAGAGCAGAAGCAAGAATGATTATGTTGTCATCAAACAACGTATTAAAACCTGCTGATGGTCAACCTGTTATGACACCTGCTCAAGATATTGTTATTGGTTGTTATTATATGACAATTGATAAACCAGGTGCTTTAAACGAAGGTATGAACTTTAAAGATGAAGAAGAAGCTATTATGGCTTATCAAACCAAAAACGTTGAACTTCAATCAAAAATTACTGTTAGAAGAACAGCAGAATTTAATGGTGAAGTTGTTACTGGTAGAGTAGAAACAAGTGTTGGTAGAATTTTATTCAACCGTTGTGTTCCTCAAAATATTGGTTTTGTTGACAGAACTAAAAAAGAAAACGTTTTAAGATACGAAATTGAAGGTGCTGTTGATAAAAAAGTTTTAGGTAAAATCGTTTTTGCAACATATAATGCTCTTGGTTCAACACCAACAGTTATTATGCTTGATAAGATTAAAGAACTTGGTTACAAATATTCAACTATTGGTGCTATCACTATCAACGTTTTTGATATGAAAGAACCTGAACAAAAGAAAGAACTTGTTGCTGAAGCTGATGCAAGAGTTTTAGAAAATGAAAAAGCATACAGAAGAGGTCTTATTGCTTTTGATGAAAAGATTTCTAAAAACATTGCTATCTGGAACGAAACAACAGAAAAAGTTAAAAAAGCTGTTATGGATAGCTTGGATGCATTAAATCCAGTTAAAATGATGGCTGTATCTGGCGCTCGTGGTAACCCAGGACAAATTAACCAATTATGTGGTATGCGTGGTGTTATGGCTTCTGCTTCAGGTATTAAAATTGACATTCCTGTTAAGTCATGTTTTAGAACAGGCTTAACTCCTATTGACTATTTCTTGTCATCTCGTGGTGGACGTAAAGGTCTTGCTGATACAGCTCTTAAAACAGCTGACTCTGGTTACTTAACAAGAAGACTTGTTGACGTTGCTCAAGAAGTTGTTGTTAACGAAATTGACTGTTTTGAAACTCTTGGCGAAAAACCAAAGGGAATGGTTGTTACAGATTTAATTGAAGATAAAACTGTTATTGAAAAACTTGAAGATAGAATTTCAGGTAGGGTAAGTGTTGATGACATTATTAACCCAAAAACAAAAGAAGTTATTGTTAAATCAAATGAAATGATAACTCCTGCACAAGCAAAAGCTATTGTTGATTGTGGTATTACAGCTGTTAATATTAGAACACTTTTAACATGTAAATCAAAACATGGTGTTTGTGCAAAATGTTATGGAAGAAACATGGCTGGTAACCAAATGGTTAACGTTGGTGAAGCAGTTGGTACAATTGCTGCTCAAAGTATTGGTGAACCTGGTACACAGCTTACTATGAGAACTTTCCACACCGGTGGTGTTACTGCTGAAGCTGATATCACAAAAGGTCTTCCTCGTGTAGAAGAAATTTTTGAAGCTAGAAGACCTAAAGGTGAAGCAATTATTTCTGAAGTTGCTGGAAAAGTTAAAGTTGAAAGCTCTGGTGAAAGATATAAAATCACTGTTGCTTCAAGCGAAGGCGATATTGAATATATGACACCTCCAAAGAACAAAGCTGTTCTTGCTGTTAAAACAGGAGATGTTGTTGAAGTTGGTCAATGCTTAACTTCAGGTTCAATTTATCCAAATGATATTTTAAGAGTTATTGGTTTGAAAGGTGTTCAAGAATACTTATTAAAAGAAGTTCTTGGCGTTTACAGATTACAAGACGTTAGAATTAATGCTAAACACGTTGAAATTATCATTAGACAAATGTTAAGAAAAGTTAGAATTGAAGATCCAGGTGATACAGAATTGTTACCAGGAAATATGTTAGATCTTCAAAGATATGAAGAAATTAACAACGAAATTTTAATGAATGGTGGAAAACCTGCAACTGCAAAGAGAGTATTGCTTGGTATTACAAAAGCTTCACTTTCAACAGAATCATTCTTATCAGCTGCATCTTTCCAAGAAACTTCAAGTGTGTTAACAGAAGCTGCTATTAAGGGTAAAGTAGACCACTTGTTAGGTCTTAAAGAAAATATTATGATTGGTAAACTTATCCCTGCTGGAACTGGTATGAGACAATATCGTGATGTTTACCCAGTAGTTTCAAAAGAATGGCAAGAAAAGCAAGATGCTAAATTGCAAGAAGAAGCTACTGAAGAACCAGTTGAAGAAAATATTGAAGAATAATTTTTAAAAAGAACTTATTGAAAAAAATAAGTTCTTTTTTTACATATTTTTTCTGGCACATAAAATTGATTTTTAATATCTAAAAACAAGTCTTAAAAAATAAAAAATTAAAAACTTTGTAGATAGTGACTATTTTTGTTTTCTACTATTGCTTTTGATTATATTAAGTGATATAATACCTATAGAAGTTAAATCTCTATATTCCTTTAAAATAAAGAGAATTAACACTATTGACACACTTATTTTTGTGTGTTATAATTGGCTATCAGTAAAGGTAACGGGCTATTAAGTAGGGGGTAAATAATTATGCAAATTACTGTAAATCAAAATCCAAAATTAATTAATCCAGAAAATTATGAAGTTCCTGCAGCAAAAACAGTTGCTCCTTCTTTTGATGAGTGCAAAATTGAAGAACCTTCTGTTTTTTATGATGAAAATGGTTTGTTCTGTGTAGGAAGTGAAATGGCATATAATTTTATTAGACAAAAACAACAAGAATCTGTTGTGACTTCTCAACAAGTTGCTATAGCTCCAAGTTTTTCTCTAGCAGAAGAAATTTGCCAATAATTTAATATAAAAATCAAAAGCATCCTTTACGGGTGCTTTTTTGTTAAAATTTAAAGTTTAATATTTTCAATTGCTTTTTATTTGTTATTTTTATTTAAATTTATTTTACATAAAAAAATATATATGTTAAAATAATTGCATAAAACTTATATTGGAGAGTGTGTCTACATGGAGCATTTTGTTTTTCCTGCTGCTTTTTATAAAGATGAAGAAAATGATAACTACATTGTTGCTTTTGACGATGTTAGGGTATATTGCATGGGCAAAACTATTGAAGAAGCATATTGGAATGCAAAAAAATATTTAAAAGATTATTGCAGACTATCTGTTAAAATGTTTGGTGAAGTTCAAGAAAAACCAAGGACATTCTTGGAGTCTCTTGAAATACATAAAAACGAAATTGTTCTTCTTATAGATGCTGAAGTTAAAGGATCTAAAAAAGAAGAGGAAGACTTAATTTAAAATAATATGTTTAAGAATAAAAAGACGATAATTTTTATCGTCTTTTTTTATCGTTTAAATTTTATTTTAAAAACGCATAAAAAATACTTAAAAATAAAAAAAATAAGAAAGAGAATACCTACAACAAAAATGGTATTAGATACGCAAAAATTAACCAACTTTTTATTAGAAAAAAACCTTTAAAATTGTTTAATTTGATAAAAATTAACTGTTGACTTTTTGCCGCTATTTTGGTAGAATAAACACGTTATATTGCTAGGATTGTCTCAGGGGTTAAACTTTGAGGCGATTTGTTTGTAAAATAAGCATAGTAACATACAAATTTATTTGTTTGGAACGCAAAATAAATTTATTCTAGCAGGTTATTACTTGCAGGTAACAAAGGTTTTAAATGCGAAATTAAACAAGACATTCCACACGTTTTAATTTTGTTTATTTAAAATTAAAGTTACTATTAAATTTTATCTTAATCGGTTGCAATTTTTAAAGATAAAATTTAGCAAAAGTTTTATGTTTAAACTTAAAAAAAACAATAAACCCAAAATTCTCAAGGAGGAAATTATGCCTACAATCAATCAATTAGTAAGGCACGGTAGAACTAAACAAACAAGAAAGTCTCAAGCTCCTATTCTTGAACAAAACCCTCAAAAAAGAGGTGTTTGCCTTTCTGTTACAACTACTTCACCTAAAAAACCTAACTCAGCTTTAAGAAAAATCGCAAGAGTTAAACTTTCAAACGGTCAAGAAGGAACAACTTATATTCCTGGTGAAGGCCACAATCTTCAAGAACACAGTGTTGTTTTGATTCGTGGTGGTAAAGTTAAAGACTTACCTGGTGTAAGATATCACATCGTTCGTGGTACTTTAGATGCTGCTGGTGTTGCAAAGAGAAAACAATCTCGTTCAAAATACGGCGCAAAAAAAGCAAAATAATCAGCTAGAATTATTGCTTATATATTTTTTATTTGCTTTGTTTTTAAAGTTATCAACAATTATTAACAAAATGTGTACAAAGCAAAAATTTTAATTTAAATTTACAACTTAATTAGAATTAAGTTTTTTTAAAAATCTTAATAAGGAGGAAATTATGTCAAGAAGAAATCGTGCTGCAAAAAGAGAAGTTTTACCTGATCCAATGTATAACTCAACAGTTGTAACAAAACTTGTTAACCAAATTATGCTTGATGGTAAAAAAGGTATTGCTTTTGGTATTGTATATAGCGCTTTTGATATCATCAAAGAAAAAATGGGTGAAGAACCAATGACTATCTTTACTCAAGCATTGGAAAACATTAAACCTGTTCTTGAAACAAAATCAAGGAGAGTAGGTGGTGCAACATACCAAGTTCCAATGGAAATTAGACCAGAAAGAAGACAAACTTTAGCTATCAGATGGCTTGTAATGTTTGCAAGAAAACGTGGTGGCGAAAAGGAAATGGATAAAAAACTTGCTTCAGAAATCTTAGACGCTTACAACAACGCTGGTGGAGCTATTAAGAAAAAAGACGAAATGCACAGAATGGCAGAAGCAAACAAAGCATTTGCTCACTTCAAATGGTAATATTGCATTTAGTTTTTTAAAAAAATATGACTTACTATTTTGCTCGATTTTAATTCTTTTAAAAAAATTAAAGTTGAGCAAAATTTTAATTTAAAACAAATAAAAAATTTTTATTATTAATAAGGAGAAAATATGGCAAGAAAGTTTCCATTAGAAAAATATAGAAATATTGGAATTATGGCTCACATTGATGCTGGTAAAACAACAACAACTGAAAGAATTCTTTTCTATACAGGTAAAACTCATAAAATCGGCGAAACTCACGAAGGCGCTGCAACAATGGACTGGATGGAACAAGAACAAGAAAGAGGTATTACAATTACCAGTGCTTGCACAACTGCAAGTTGGAAAGACCATTGCGTAAACATTATTGACACTCCTGGACACGTTGACTTCACAGTTGAAGTTGAAAGAAGCTTAAAAGTTCTTGACGGTTCAGTTGCTGTTTTCTGTGCAAGAGGTGGTGTTCAACCTCAATCAGAAACTGTTTGGAGACAAGCAGATAAATACAAAGTTCCAAGAATTGCTTACATCAACAAAATGGACATCAACGATGCAAACTTTTTCAGAGCAATTCAAATGATGAGGGACAGACTTAAAGCAAATCCTGTTCCAATTCAACTTCCAATTGGTCAAGATACAACATTTAAAGGTATTATCGACCTTGTTGAAATGAACGCTGTTATCTACAAAGATGACTTAGGAAAAGAAATGGAAGTTTGCGAAATTCCAGCAGATATGAAAGCTGATGCTGAAAAATATCGTAACCAACTTATTGAATCTGTTGCTGAAACAGATGATGAGTTACTTGAAAAATTCTTCGCTGGTGAAGAACTTACTATCGAAGAAATTAAAAGAGGTATAAGAAAAGCAACATTGTCTTTGGCAATGACTCCTGTTGTTTGCGGAAGTTCTTTCAAAAACAAAGGTGTTCAAAAATTGCTTGACGCTGTTGTTGATTATATGCCAAGTCCACTTGATATCGAAGCTATTCGTGGAACAAAAATGGACGGAACTACAGAAGAAGACAGAAAAGCTGATGATAAAGCTCCTCTTGCAGGTTTGGCTTTCAAAGTTGCAACAGACCCATTCGTTGGTAAAATTACATTCTTTAGAATTTATTCTGGTGTTCTTAAAGCTGGTTCTTATGTTTATAACTCAACAAAAGATAACAAAGAAAGAATTGGTAGATTATTAAGAATGCACGCAAATCACCGTGAAGATGTTGAAGAAGCATATGCTGGTGATATCGTTGCTATCGTTGGTCTTAAAGATACAACAACAGGTAACACTCTTTGTGATCCTGATCATCCAATTATTCTTGAAAGTATGGAATTCCCAGATCCAGTTATTAACATTGCTATTGAGCCAACAACAAAACAAGCTCAAGAAAAAATGGTTAATGCTTTAATCAAACTTGCTGAAGAAGATCCAACTTTCAAAACATGGACAGATAAAGAATCTGGACAAACTATCATTGCTGGTATGGGTGAGCTTCACCTTGATATTATTGTTGACAGACTTAAAAGAGAATTTAAAGTTGATGTTAACGTAGGTCGTCCACAAGTTAGTTACAGAGAAACAATTAGAAACACTGTTGAAGCTGAAGGTAAACATATTAAACAAAGTGGTGGTCACGGTCAATATGGTCACTGCTGGATTAAGATTGAACCTCTTGAAGCAGGAAAGGGATACGAATTTGTTGATAAAATCGTTGGTGGTGTTATTCCAAAAGAATATATTCCAGCTATTGACAATGGTATTAGAGAAGCTAAAAACAATGGTGTATATGCAGGATATGAAACTGTTGACTTTAGAGTAACTTTATTTGATGGTTCTTACCACTATGTTGACTCTTCAGAAATGGCTTTCAAAATTGCTGGTTCTTTGGCTTTCAAAGAAGCTGCTAAAAAAGCAAACCCTGTATTGCTTGAACCTATCATGAAAGTTCAAGTTGAACTTCCAGACGATTACCTTGGTGCTGTTATGGGCAACTTAACAAGCAGAAGAGGTGTATTGCAAGGAACTGAATCAAGAAATGGTTCTGTTATTATTAATGCAGAAGTTCCACTTTCTGAAATGTTTGGTTATGCAACAGCACTTCGTTCATCAACTCAAGGAAGAGGCGTGTTTACAATGGAATTCTCACACTATGCAGAAGTTCCAAAGAACATTGCTGAAAAGGTTGTTGGCGAAAGAGCAAAAAAATAATTGCTTAACTAGTTTTATTTGTTTTCGAGTGTTTTATACAAATTTTTTGTTTGACAGGTTCGGCAAAAATTTGTATAATTGCACTTGACATATATTTAAAAAAATTTATAATATATTTGTAATTTTTAGGAGGATTTTAATTATGGCAAAAGCTAAATTTGACAGGTCAAAACCACATATTAATATTGGTACTATTGGCCACGTTGACCACGGCAAAACTACTTTAACAGCTGCTATTACTATGTTTAGTGCTGCAAAGGGTTGGGCTGAAAAAATGAAATATGAAGATATCGATAAAGCTCCAGAAGAAAGAGCAAGAGGTATCACAATCAACACATCACACGTTGAATATCAAACAGAAAAAAGACACTATGCTCACGTTGACTGCCCAGGACACGCTGACTATGTTAAAAACATGATTACAGGTGCTGCACAAATGGACGGAGCTATCCTTGTTGTTGCTGCAACTGATGGTCCAATGCCACAAACAAGAGAACACATTCTTCTTGCTCGTCAAGTAGGTGTTCCATACATCGTTGTATTTATGAACAAAGTTGACCAAGTTGATGATCCAGAACTTCTTGAACTTGTTGAAATGGATATTCGTGACTTACTTAGCGAATATGGTTTCCCAGGGGATGAAACTCCAATCATCAAAGGTTCAGCATTAAAAGCTCTTGAAGCTGCTCAAGCTGGAAACCCAGATGATGCTGCTTGCAGCTGTATTGCAGAACTTCTTGAAGCTGTTGATACATTCATTCCACAACCACAAAGAGCTACAGACCAACCATTGTTAATGCCTGTTGAAGACGTTTTCACAATCACAGGTCGTGGAACTGTTGCTACTGGTAGAGTAGAAAGAGGTATTGTTAAAGTTGGTGATAACGTTGCTATCGTTGGTATGGGTTCAGATAAAGCAAGCGTTGTAACTGGCGTTGAAATGTTCAGAAAACTTCTTGACGAAGCTCAAGCAGGTGACAATATTGGTGTTCTTCTTCGTGGTATCCAAAGAACAGATATCGAAAGAGGTCAAGTTCTTTGCAAACCAGGTTCAATTGCACCTCATACAAAATTCACAGCTGAAGTTTATGTATTGAAGAAAGAAGAAGGTGGAAGACATACTCCATTCTTTAACGGATATCGTCCACAATTCTATTTCAGAACAACTGACGTTACAGGTTCAATCGAACTTGCTAAAGGCGTAGAAATGGTTATGCCTGGTGATAACGTTGCTATGACAATTAGCCTTATCACACCTATCGCTATTGAACAAGGTTTAAGATTTGCTATCCGTGAAGGTGGCAGAACTGTTGGTTCAGGTGTTGTTTCACAAATTTTGGAATAATCTGAAATTAGTTTAAGTCATATTAAATATTTAAAAGTTGCTAAAGGTTATCTTTAGCAGCTTTTTTTTATTTTCAATTAAATCCTGATATATTTTCTCTTGATTATTTTTGCCGTTTTAGTTATAATTCTAGTATGGAAAAGAATGATTTTAATTTAAACAATAATAAAGGTCCTACAAGGTTCAAAGGTATTGGCTTATTTGCAGTTATTTTTTGGGCTTTCTTTTTTGCTTTAGCATTAAGCAATGTTCTAGGTCCTTATTTTATTCAAATTATTAACGGATTGCTAACTGGTTTGTCACCATTATTTATTGCAATTGCAGTTGCTTTTATTTTTTATAGATTGGTTGACTTTATTGAAAAAGTATTGCTAAAAAATGCTTTTACAAATAGTCCTTATAAATTTGCTATTAAAAGAACAATTTCTATTACAGTTGTTATTTTAGTAATTATTGGCATTTTTGCTTTAGTGTTCTCAATTTTAATTCCTAAGGTAATTGAAATTGTTCAACAGCTTACAGCAGGTGATGGCGATGGTGCTGCAAAAATATACAATAACGTAGTTAATGAAATCTGCGAACTTGCTCAAAGATGGTTTGGTGCAGAAGTATCACAAGATAGTATTAAACAAGTATTAAACTATGCTTTTGATTGGTTTATGCAAACAGTAGGTTACTTGAATAATATTTTAGAACTTTCAATGAGTGTTCTTTCAGCTTTATTTAATGTTATTGTTGCAATGCTTTTAGCTATTTTACTTCTTAAAGATAAAGAAAAAATTTCAAGATTTTCAAGAAGATTTACTTACTCTCACTTTAGAAAAGAAAAAGCAGATGAACTTTGTGTTATGACAAATAATGCAAATAAAATTTTGTTTAACTATGTTATTTGCAAAATTATTGAATTTGCAATCTTATTTGTAACTCTTGGTATAACATTTATTATTTTAGGCCTTGATTTTACATGGGAATTAGCTCTTATTATCGGTTTATTTAACTTTATTCCTTATTTTGGTATTTATATTGGAACAATCCCAGCTGTTATTATAACCCTTATTTTCAACGGCCTAGACCCTGCTATTTATATGGCTATAGCAACAATTGTAATTACTACAATTGAGTTTAATTTCTTAATTCCTATTATTACAGGCAACAGACTTAAAATTAGTGCTTTAGTTGTTGTTGGTTCAATCTTAATTGGTGGTGCAATGTTTGGTATGTTAGGTATGCTTTTTGCTCCTCCTATTGCAGCTTTAATCAGCGTTATTATAACTGGTAATATTGAGTTAAAAGAAAATCATATGAAATATGTTATGGAACTTAATAAGGCCAGAGAAAAGAATTTGCAAGAGCAACAAGAACAACTTGGTATTGTTGAAAAGAAAGATGATGAAATTGTTATTGAAGATAAAAAAGAAGAAGTAGAAAAAGAATCTTCAATTAAAGCAGAAAAAACCGAAAAGAAAGAAACAAAAGAAAACAAAAAAGAAGAGAAAAAAGTTTCTAAAAAAGAAAAATTAGAAGAATCAGAAAAAGTAGAAAAATAAAAAGACAATATTATTTTTGTTAAAAGGAGGAAAGTATGCAAAAAGAAATATTATACAGTGCTACAAAGCCAACAGGAAAACTTACTTTAGGAAATTATATAGGAGCTATAAAAAGTTGGAGTGAAATGCAAGAAAATTATAATTCAATATTTTGTGTTGCAGACTTACACTCTTTAACAATAAATATTGATAGGCAAGAATTAAAAGATAATATTTACAGTCAAATTGCAACCTTTTTAGCTTTTGGTCTAGATCCTGAAAAAAGTATTATTTATTGTCAATCACAAGTAAAAGAACATGCTGAACTTGCTTGGATTATGAATTGCACAACTTATTTTGGGGAAGCTAGCAGAATGACTCAATTTAAAGATGCAAAAGCAAAAAATAAAAATATTTCAGTTGGTTTATTTACTTATCCAATGTTAATGGCAGCAGATATCTTATTATATGATACAAATGTTGTTCCAGTTGGTATTGATCAAATGCAACACGTTGAAATTTGCCGTGACATCGCAACACGTTTTAATTCAAAATATGGTGAAACTTTTGTTATTCCAAAAGGTGTTGTTCCTAAAACTGGTGCAAAAATTATGGGATTGTTAGACCCTACTAAAAAAATGGCAAAATCAGGCGATAATGATAACGATGTTATTTACATTGAAGATGATAATGAAACAATAATGCGCAAATTTAAAAGGGCAGTTACAGATAGTTTAAACAGAATTAAGTATTGTGATGAACAACCAGGGGTTTCAAACTTGCTTACAATTTATTCTGCTATGAAAAAAATATCTATTGAGCAAGCAGAAAAAGAGTTTGAAAACTGTGGTTATGGCGATTTAAAAACAAGAACTGCTCAAGCTGTAATTGAAGTTTTATCTCCAGTAAGAGAAAGATTAAATGCTTTAAAAGCAGACAAGAAATACTTAGAAAAAGTTATGGTAGAAGGTGCTGAAAAAGCAAGATATATTGCAAGAAAAAAACTTAACAAAGTTTATAAAAAAGTTGGTCTTGTAACCTTATAAAAAAACAAAAAAAACACCAGAAAAAGTTTTGGTGTTTTTTTTATTATGTAATTTCTTTTTAATAACAAAAATAGTATTTGGCATAATATTTGCAAAAAATATAATTAAAAAACCCATCTATTGTTGCAACTTCTGCAACTATTACATCCACATGCATTACATCCACAATTATTGCATGTATTACATGATGAGTTTGAAGAGCCGTTTAAACCTAATAATAATAAAAGTAAAAAGTTGCTATTTGTATTTAAATTTGTATCTGTTGCAGAACTAAAAATTGATATAAGTAAAACAAGTAATATATAAAATGTATTATCCATAAAAACCTCCTATTTTCCAAAAACTAATTTTTTAAAAGTTTTTTAGCAATAATTCGCAAATGGTAAAAATTGCTCTTAAATTATATTTAATTTATAATTTAATTAAGGAGAAAATAAATTGAGTTTTAAAAATGATTTTGCAAATATTGATAAAAACACTTTGTTAAATCTGCAGTATTATATGCCTGAAAATGATACTTTGCGACAATTAGCTGATATGTTTAGTTTGTTTTCAGATTTTACAAGATTGAAAATTTTATCGGCCCTTGCTTTAACAGAAATGTGCGTAAATGATTTGTCAAAATATTTGCAAATAAACCAAACAACAATTAGTCATCAACTTAAGCTTTTAAAAAATTTTAATGCTGTTGTTGATAGAAGAGAAGGTAAACAAGTCGTTTATAGTTTGGGTAATTGCCTGGTGAATAATATTATGGCTGATGGTGTTGATTACATTTTAAGTTAAACTTATTTTATATGTTTGATTAAAAAAAATTTTTGTGGTAATCTTAAAAGGTAAGATTACCACATTTTTTATGTGTTTGTATTTTCATATAAGGTATTAAAATAATGGATATTAGAGATAAATTAAGTGCTTTGCCTCTTTCACCAGGCGTATATATTATGAAAGATAAATTTGGAAATGTAATTTACATTGGCAAGGCAAGAAAATTAAAAAATCGTGTAAGTCAATATTTTATGAACAAAAACCATACAGATAAAGTAAAAAGTATGGTTTCTCAAGTTGCAGATTTTTCTTACATTTTAACAAATACTGAACTTGATGCTTTGGTTTTAGAAAGCAACTTAATTAAAAAGCATCAACCTTTTTACAATATTTTATTAAAAGATGGAAAATCTTATCCATACATTAAAATTGATCCTAATGTTGACTTTCCAAAACTTGAGGTTGTAAGAAAAGTTAAAAAAGACAACGCAAAATATTTTGGTCCTTATTTTGGTTTAAATGCTTATGATATTGTAAGTGCTGTAAACTATGCTTATCCTGTTAGAACATGCGATAAAAAAATTAAAGCAAACCACAAAATGCATAGGGGATGCCTAAATTATTCATTAGGGTTATGCTCAGCACCTTGTATGTGTAGAATAACAAAAGAAGAGTATGCAACTTTATTACCTAAAGTTTATGACTTTTTAAACGGAAAAGATTCTGCTGTTTACGATATTATTTGCAAAAAAATGGAGCAAGCGGTTGAAATTGAAAATTTTGAATTAGCAATAAAACTTAGAGATTTAAAGTTTATGCTTTTAAAACTAAGAGAAAAAACAATTGCAGCTCTTCCAAATACAGCAAATATTGATGTTTTTGGCTTTGCAAAAAGTGAAAACTTTATTGTATTTTCAGTTTTAGTTATTCGTCAAGGTAAAATGATGGGTGTGAAAAACTATAGTTTTGACAATGTTTCAATTGATGATGAGCAAATGATTATTTCATTTTTAACTCAATATTATTCAATCAATTCTTTATTGCCAGAAAAAATTCTTTTGCCTTTTGATATTGATACTGAAGATGCATTATTTAAGTCTTTAAGCGAACAATTAGGCAAAAAATTAGAAGTTTCAGTGCCAAGCAAGGCAACAAACAAACAACTTATAACTCAAGCAAATAACAATGCTCAAGAGTATTTAACAAAAACTTGTGAGTTTAATGTTAAAAAGAAATCTAAAAAAATGGATATTCTTCAATCAGTTAAAGATAAACTTAATTTACGTTCTTTGCCATTAAGAATTGAAGGTTATGATATTTCAAACATTTCAGGAACAAATTCTGTATGTAGTATGGTTGTTTTTGTAAATGGATCAAAAGCATCTAAGCATTATAGAAAATTTAAAATAAAAGAAGTTGTTGGTCCAAACGACTTTGAAAGTTTGAAGGAAAGTATTACAAGACGTTTGGAAAAATTAAATAATAGCGAAGATATAAGTTTTTCATCAGTTCCAAATCTTATTTTAATTGATGGTGGCAAAGGTCAAATAAATACTTGCCGAGATTTAATAAAAAGTTATAACAAAGATATTGATGTTATAAGCCTTGCAGAAAAACAAGAAGAGATTTTTGTAGAAGACAATCCTTTATCAATTAAGTTAGATAAAAATGATGATGTATTGAAATTATTGCAAAAAGTAAGAGATGAAGCTCACCGCTTTGCTGTAACTTTCCATAAAAAGCTTAGAAAGAAAAAACAAGTTAAAAGCTTATTAGATGAAATTGAAGGTCTTGGAAAGGTAAAAAGAGAAAATTTAATAGCAAAATTCAAAAGTGTAAAGAGAATTAAAAAAGCCACTGCTGACGAACTTATACAAGTTTCAGGCATAACACCAAAATTGGCAGGAGAGATTATTAAAAAACTTGAAGAAATAGACTAATAAAATACTTTATTGTTTTGTTTTAAATTAAAATATAAACTGCATATACATATGTATGCAGTTTTTTTATTTTTTAAAAATAATCCTTATTTCTTTAATAAAAAAAATAAAACATATATTTTTAAATAAAAAAGCATTTAAGGCTTTACTTTGTTTTTTAACTATAATTTTTTTAATTTTTATGCCAAATTATATTTTTAATGAAAATAATTATCAAATTTCATTAAACGAATATTTGAATTTACAAAACAAACAAAAAGTTGTTCTTGATATGTGGCATATAGAAACTTTTGAAGGTGGAAATGCTAGCCGAACAAAATATTTAGAAAAACAAGCACTTTTATTTAATAAACAAAATATTAACTGTTTTGTTTCAATCTCATTGCTTACTGAAGAACAACTTGTTTTAAATTTAAAAGAAAATAAACTGCCAGACTTATTTTCTTTTGGGGTGGGAAGTGGATGTTTTTTATCAAGTTATTTGCAGCCGTTAAGTAAAAACAGTTTAATTAGAGAAGATTTGCAGGAATATGCAATGCAAAACAATAAAATATTGGCTTATCCTTATATTTTATCAGGTTATTGTTTGATATCTCATCAAGACATAATTTCAACACAAAATAATTTTATTTCTCAAACAATAAACAAAAAAAATATTAAAGGGATAACTTTTGCCAATAATAGTTTTTTAAATCCATCACAAATTTTATTGTTAAATGGATATTCAAATCTTAATAAAAACGATTATATTTATTCAAATTCAACTTATGATGCTTATTTAAATTTCGTTTCTAAAAAAAGTTTAACTTTATTAGGAACTGCAAGAGATTTAGCTAGATGTAAAAATAGAGAAACAAATGGTAGTTTAAATTCTTGTTCTTATAAATTTTTATCAGGGTATACAGAGATGATTCAGTGTGTTGGGGTTGTTAAATCTTCAAATAGTAGTGAATATGCAAAACAATTTGTAAATTTCTTAACAAATAAACAATCTCAACAAAATTTAAAAAATTATGGGTTGTTTTCAACAACCGGAGAAGATTTATATGAAAAAGATTATATAAACGATTTTGAAGAAGTTTTAAATAAAAAATTAACATCTATAAATGTTTTTTCATCACAAGAGGAAATTTATGATAAAAGACAAAAATCATTTAATAATTTATTTAATAAAAATATTTAACTTTTGAAACAAAAAAATCATATATGTATTTATGCAAAATACAAAAAATTTAAATAAAAAAATATCAATGCCTGCTTTTATCAAATTATTAAAAAACAAAATTTCAACTATTGAAATTAAAAGCGAAAAATCTTTTAAAGATTTAACAACATTTAAGATTGGTGGAAAAATCAAGTATTTGATAGAAATTGATTCAATAAACATTTTGTTAAAAATTTTAGAGCAAGTAAAAAAATATAACATTCCGTATTTTATTTTGGGCAATGGTAGTAATATTTTAGCAAGTGATAAAGTATGCAAAATTTTAGTTTTAAAAATTTGTTTAAAAGATTTTGTGGTAAGAGAAAACAAAATAATATGTGGTTCAGGCTTAAGTTTATTTAAGTTAAATGATATTGCAATTCAAAATTCACTTACTGGTTTAGAATGGAGTTTTGGTATTCCTGGAACTATTGGTGGTGCAGTAAAAATGAACGCCGGTAGTTTTGGTGGAGAAATAAAAGATGTTGTAGAATCTGTATACTATACAGATGGTTTTAAGATTTATAAAAAACAAAAAACATCTTTAGATTTTGAATATAGAAAAAGTTTTTTTTCAAATAAAAATTTTGTTATTTTAAAAGTTGTTTTGTCTTTAAAAAATGGAAACAAAAACCAAATTAAAAATAAATGTTTAGAAAACTACAAAAAACGATTAAATTTGCAACCATACAACTTTCCAAGCGCTGGAAGCGTCTTTAAACGCCCTCAGAACGAGTTTGCTCCTGTTTTAATAGAAAGATGCAAACTGAAAGGATTGCGCTGTGGAGGGGCAGAAATTTCGCCAAAACATTGTGGTTTTATCGTTAATTTTAATAAGGAAGCAACTTTTAAACAAGTTATAAAATTAATTGCTAAAATTAAAAAGACAGTTTTAAAAAAATTTGATATAATACTTGTTGAAGAAATTATTATTTTAAGGTAAAATTTTTATATGAGTTTTTTTGGAGATTATCATACACATACAATTTTTAGTCGCAGACCTTATATTTTTTGGCATCACGCAAAAGGGACAATAGAGCAAAATATTTTAGCCGCAAAAGAAATGGGGTTAAAAGAAATTGCAATAACTGATCATGGTTTTAATCACAAATATTTTGGTTGTAGCAGAAAAAAATTAAAAACAACAAAAGAAGAGATTTTAAGATTATCGCAAAAACATAACATTAAAGTTTATTTTGGTGTAGAGTCAAATTTCATTTCTCAAGATGGAACAATAGATGTTGTAGATAGTGATAGAGAATATCTTGATATAGTTCTTTGTGGTTTTCATAGATCTGCAAGTGCAAAAACTTTTAAAGATTTGTTTAAAATATTTTTTGCTAATATGTTTGCAAAATTTTTTGGGACAAGCCAAAAATTAAAACAACGCAACACACAAATGGTTATTAATGCAATTCAAAAAAACAAGATTGATGTAATTACTCACTTAAACAGCAAAATGAAATGTGATGTTGTTGAAGTTGCAAAAGTTGCAGCAGAGAAGGGAACTTTAATTGAACTTAACGAACGTCACTGTGATTTTACAAAAGAAGAAATTGATGAAATGTTAAAAACAAAAGTCTGTTTTATTGTAAATAGTGACTCGCATAGACCAAATAAAATAGGAAAGTTTAATAAAGTAGAAAAATTGATTAGTGAATATAATATTCCTGAAAATAGAATTATGAATTTAAATCAATTACCAAAATTTATAAGTTTAAAAAAATAACACGTAAGAAAATATAAAAAAGGAAAAAGATATGTCTTTTGCTCACGAAGTAAAGTTAGAGGTTTTAGAAAATTCAACAAAAAACGAATGCTGCAAACTTGCTTTTTTATCTGCAGTTATTCACTCATGTGGAGAACTAACAAAAAGTGGAAAAGAATTTTTTCTAGAACTGAAAACTGATATAGAAAAAATTTATAATGAAGTTAATGAATGTTTAAAAACTCTTTATGGCGAATATGCGGAAGTAAAACTTGATGATGATGCCAATATAAATAAATCTGTTAGATATGTTATTAGTTTACCAAAGGCAATAACAAATCAAATAATGTTTGACTGTGGCATAGCAAAATTTAGCATAAATAACGAGTTTACTTTAATTCAAGGTATTGATGAGCATATTATAGAAAATGAATGTTGTGCAAAAAATTATATTAAAGGTGTATTTGCAACAGCATCAACTTCAAATATCATATTAAATGAAAATAATGAAGAGGATACAAGAACCTTTAGTGGTTATCATTGGGAATTTGTTTTTACAAGTGAAGCCTTTGCAGATGATTTTTCAAACCTCTTATTTGCTCAGGGAATACCAAATAAAAAAAGTAAAAGAAAAAATTTGTTTGTTTTATATATTAAAGAGTCAGAGGTTGTTAGCGATTTATTTGCAATTGTAGGGGCTTACAAAAGTTTATTAAGATTGCAAAATGAAGTTGCTTTAAGAGAAGTAAGAAATAATATAAATAGGCAAAACAACTGTTTAAATGCAAATATCACAAAAACAGTAAATGCAAGTTTAAAACAAATTCAAGCGATTAACAAAATTGAACAAACTATTGGCTTTGAAAAACTTCCACAAAATTTAAGAGAGTTGTGTTTGGTAAGGCTTGCAAACCCTGAAGAATCTCTTGATAACTTGACAAAATTACTTTCAACTACTATAACTAAAAGTGGTATAAATCACCAGTTTAGAAGGCTTATAAAAATAGCTGAAAAAATTGATAATAACCAATTTAAAACTGTTGAAAATACTACTGAAGATGATGATTAAAAAGTCTTAATAAAATTAAATTATGGTTGTGCTTAACTTTAAAAGTGCAACTATGATTTTTTAAAATTGCAATTTTGTATTAAAAAGGTAACTTATGAAAAATTTTACACACTTACATGTTCATACAGAATATAGCCTATTAGATGGCGTTGCAAGAGTAAAGCAACTTGTTAAAAAAGTTAAAGACTGTGGTGGCACAGCTGTTGCTATGACAGATCACGGAACTATGGCAGGTGCTTTGCATTTTTTTGCTGAATGCTATAAAAACAATATAAAGCCTATTATTGGTTGTGAGTTTTATGTTGCACATGATAGAACATATAAGCAAGGAAAACCAGATAATGCTCACTTAATATTACTTGCAAAAAACAACGAAGGTTACCATAATCTTTTAAAACTAAATGCAATTGCTTGTAAAGAAGGTTTTTATTATAAACCAAGAATTGATTACGATGTGCTTGAAAAACACTCAAAAGGTCTTATTTGTTTAAGTGCTTGTTTGGCAGGACATATTCCTTCTTTATTGTTAAATAGAAGATATGATGAAGCTTATGAACTTGCTCTTAGATTAAAAAATATGTTTGATGAAGGCGATTTCTATATTGAACTTCAAAACCATGGTTTACCAGAACAGTTAGAAATTTTGGAACCACTTAACAATCTTGCTAAAAAACTTGGGGTAAAAACTGTTGCTACAAACGATGCTCACTATATCAATAAAGAAGATGCAGAAATGCAGGATGTTTTAATGTGTATTCAAATGGGTAAATTCCTTGATGATACAGATAGATTAAAATTTTCAACTGATGAGTTTTATGTAAAAACTCGTGAAGAAATGGAAGAAGTTTTAGGCGCTTATCCTGAAGCTCTTGATACAACAAACGAAATTGCTGATAAGTGTTTTGTAACAATCAAAGCAAAAAGCCATAAGTTTGTTCCAAACATTCCAGATAATTGTGCTTTAAGAGATAATGAAAACTTTATTCCAAAATATGTTCCAGAAGGAATGACTTCTTATGAGTTTTTGGAAAAACTTTGTTATGATGGGTTAAAAGATAGATACCCAGTTATAACACCAGAAATTCAAGCAAGGGCAGATGAAGAACTTTCCATTATTAAAGATCAAGGCTTTGTTGAATACTTCCTTGTTGTGTGGGATTATATTAACTATGCCAGACAAAATGGTATTCCTGTTGGCCCTGGTAGGGGTAGTGGTGCAGGTAGTATTGTTGCTTACACATCAGGTATTACCAGAGTAGACCCAATTAAATATAATTTACTTTTTGAAAGATTTATTCACAAAGAAAGGGTTTCTATGCCCGACTTTGACGTAGACTTTTGTTACGATAGAAGAAACGAAGTTATTGAATATGCAAAGCGTAAATATGGTGTAGATAATGTTGCTTATATTGGAACTTTTGGAACAATGGCTGCAAAAAACGCAATTAGAGACGTTGCTAGAGTTTTAAGATTCCCATTGGCAGATGTTAACAAAATTTGTAAGGATATTCCATTAAAGTTACCAGATGGAATTAAAAAACCACCTGTATTGAAATATTATTTTGGAACAACAGGTGACCCTGAAAATGATAAATACATTATTCCTTCTCTTAGAAAATTGTATGATGAAGATGCAAATGTAAAAAAAGTTATAGATATGAGTATTAAACTTGAAGGTATGCCAAGGCAAACCTCAACCCACGCATGTGGTATTTTAATTGCTCCTGAACCTGTTGATACATTTGTTCCACTTGCAAGAAATGGCGAAGAAATTGCTACCCAATATTCAATGATTGAACTTGAAGATTTGGGTTTGTTAAAGATGGACTTTTTGGGTTTAAGAACCCTTACTGATATTGATAAAACATTAAAACTTATTAAAAAGATTCATAATAAAGATATAGATTTCTATAATATGGATTATGATGATCCAAACGTTTATAAACTTATTTCTTCAGGTAATACCGATGCTGTTTTCCAACTTGAAAGTGGTGGTATGAAAAGGTTTATGAAAAAACTTAAACCCGACAATCTTGAAGATATTATTGCTGGAATTTCACTTTATCGTCCAGGCCCTATGAAATATATTGATTCATATGTTGAAAACAAACACAATCCAGATAAAATTAAATATGATCATGAATGTTTAATTCCAATCTTAAAGGCAACATATGGAATTATTGTTTATCAAGAACAAGTTATGAAAATTGTTCAAGAGATGGCTGGATATACTCTAGGTCAAGCTGACATGGTTAGACGTATTATGGGTAAAAAGAAAGTTGAAAAAATGGCTGAAGAAAAAGAAAAGTTTATTTTCGGCTGGCAAGACCCTAAAGGTATAAAAAGTATTGATGGCGCATTAAAGAGGGGAGTTGAAGAAGAAACTGCAAGAAAAGTTTTTGCCGATATGGAAGACTTTGCAAAATATGCTTTTAACAAATCTCACGCTGCCGCTTATGCATACTTATCATACCAAACAGCATATTTAAAATGTTATTACCCAGTAGAGTTTTTAGTTGCTGTTTTAAACAACCGTATTACAAATATTGATGAAATAAAAAAATATATTATTTATGCAAGACAACAAGACCATGAAGTTTTGCCACCAAATATAAATAAAAGCGAAACTTATTTTAGCGTTGAAGATAACAAAATTAGATTTGGTCTAGCTGCTCTTAAAAACGTTGGTATTGGTGTTGTTGAAGAAATTATTGCAAATCGTGAACAATTTGGTGATTATAAAGATTTGTATGATTTTATTGAAAGAACACAAGGTGGAAGCATAAATAAAAGATGTTTAGAAGCTTTAATTTTAAGCGGTGCTTTTGATTGCTTTGGTGCAACAAGATCTCAAATGATGGCTGTATATGAATCTGTTGTTGATACAGTTTCAAAAGATTACAAAAATAAAGCAACGGGACAATTTAGTTTATTTGATGATGCATCATTTAGCTCAAGTGATAAAAACTATGTAAAATTACCTGATATAAAAGAATATGCAAAACAAGCAAAATTAAAATTTGAAAAACAAGTTTTAGGCATTTATTTATCAGGACATCCACTTGATAACTACTTAAACGAATTTAATAAATTTTCATTTAATTCTTCAATGATTCCAGAAGAAAAAGACGATTTTGAAGGGGAAGAAGATGAAGAATTTGCTTCTGTTGAAGAAAAAGAAGAAGCAATAAAAAATGATGATGTTGTTGAATGTGGCGGAAGTATTGAAGAAGTAAGAAAAATCTTTACAAAAAATGGAAACAAAGAAATGGCCATTTTAAAAGTTGAAGATTTATATGGAACATTTGATGTTATGATTGTTCCAAATGTGTATGAAAAATTTAAATCAAAATTAGTTGAAGATAATTTAATAAAAGTGCACGGAAAGGTTTCACTAAAAGACGATAATAGTGTTATAATTATTGCTGATAACGTTTTATTGCTTGATAGCGAAAATTATGAAGAAAAAATTATTGAGCCAAAAGCAGTGGAAAAACCAAAAACAAATGCTGTTAAAACTTTATATTTAAAGTATGACACAACAGATAGTTTTATTCATGCAAATATTTTAAAAATAGCAAAGAATTATCCGGGTAATAGTCCTATAATTATTAAATGTGTTGGAACAAATAAAACATTTAAATTAAATTTACAAATAAACCCAAATAATCATTTACTAAACGAAATAAATGCATTGCTAGATGATAGCAGTATTAAGTTGATATAATTTGCTTAAAGGAGATATGTTTACAAAATGGAAGTAAAAAATATTGCAATTTTAACAAGTGGTGGAGATTGCCAAGGTATGAATACAACAGTTAATATTGTTGTAAGAATTGCCACTTTAAAAGGACTAAATGTTTATGGTGTAAGGCAAGGTTACAAAGGGTTGTATGAAAACAACTTTGTGAAACTTACAAATTCAAATGTTGAAAATATATCTTCTTTAGGTGGAACAATTTTAAAAACAGCAAGATTTCCAGAATTTAAAGAAGATGAAGTGGTTGAAAAATGTGCAATTAATTTAAGAGAAAGAAACATTGATGCATTAATTATTATTGGTGGGGACGGTTCTTTTAGAGGTGCTAGGGCATTAATGGAGAAAGGCGTAGATATTATTGCTATTCCTGGAACTATTGATAATGACCTTAGATATACCGATAAATGTTTAGGTTTTGATACTGCTGTAAACAATGCTTGTAATTTTATTGAAAATGTTAAACAAACAATGGGTGCTTTAGATAGAGGTGTTATCTTTGAAGTTATGGGTAGGTATTGTGGTGATATTGCTTTGCATGTTGCATCTGCAACAGCCTGTGATCTTGTTGCTGTTCCTGAAAAACCAACTTCAGAAGAAGATTTTATTCAAAAAATAAAAGATTGTATTACAATTAATAAAAAAATTCCAACAGTAGTTATTGCTGAAAAATTATATGATATTAATAATATAACTAAAAAGCTTAATGAAGAAACCGGCGTAGAATTTAAAAATTCAGTTGTGGGTTATGTTCAAAGAGGTGGGGCACCTTCTGTTTGGGATAGAACTCTTGCAATGCAATTTGGTGTAAGGGCAGTAGAACTTATAACAAAAGGTATTTTAAATAAGGCAATTGGTATTAAAGGTAATAATATTTTTGAAATAAGCATTGATGATGCTTTGCATTGTGAATACAATTATAATTATGAATTGTTAAACTTGTTTTATTTATTAAACACAAAAGTTGAAGAATAAAAAAACAGCTAAACAAAATTAGCTGTTTTAGTAATTTGAAGCTTCTTCAATTACAAATTTATCAAAATCTATATCTTCAGGAAAGTCTGAAGGTAAAAACGTTGCATTGTTAAAGTTAATGTAATGGTAAATATGTTTTGAAAGTATAACAGGTGTAGCAATGTCAAGTGTTTCACAAATAGAAGCTATATAATCAAAAAAAGAGTCAGGGTTAAAAGAAGTAAATTCTTCAAAAATTGTATCACATAATATTTTTTCTTCTTTAACGACTTTGGCCCAAATTCTTACCATAACAAAATCCTTTTAAATAAACTAATTTTAATAATAGTTAAATTTTTAACTTTGGCAAGCAAAACAACAAAAAATATGAAGACTAGAGAAGTAAAACTTTATTAAATTTTTAAAAAATGTGTAAAAAAGTTAATAAAAAAAATCTTCTTGACATATAATATTTTAATTATTATAATCATTTGTATTAAAAATAAGTTTCAAATACGAAACTTTTAATATAGGTGGTAAAAAAGTTGTATTGCTTTTTAAAGCGATACATTTTTTTAAAACTATTTTTGGCTCTTATAAAAAAGCTATAGTCAAAAATAATACTTTGCGGGGAGGCATATAAAACATGGAAAACGAAATATATTTAACAAAAGATGGATACAAAGCTTTGCAAGAAAAGCTTGACTATTTAAAATCAACAAAGAGAGAAGAAGTATCTAAAAAAATTGGTATTGCAAGAGAATTTGGTGATTTGAGTGAAAATTCTGAATATGATGCAGCAAAAGAAGAGCAAGCACAAGTTGAGGCTGAAATTGCTGAAATTGAAAACAAATTGCGTTTTGGTAAAATTATTAATCAAAAGAAATTAGATACAAGCAAAGTTAGTGCAGGTTGTTATGTAAAACTTAAAGACCTTGACTTTGATGATGAATTTGAATATCAAATTGTTGGTTCAACTGAAAGTGATCCTTCAAAAGGTATTATTTCTAACGAAAGTCCAGTAGGTCAAGCATTGCTTGGTAAAAAGGTAGGAGATAGTGTTCAAATTATTCTTCCACAAAACAACAATGCAACTATTAGATTAAAAGTTTTAGATATTAGAGCTTAATTTATTTAAATAAATACCAGTTACATGCTGGTATTTATTTTTTGTTGTTTATTACGTAAAAATATGCTAAAATTATTTCTGTTAAAAGTTTAAACAAAAGAGTTGTATTAAAAGATTTATTATGATTGAGTATCAAAATTTAGTTTTAAATAATTTTCAATTCAAAGATTTATGCAATCAACAATTAAATTGCAATTCTTTTTTATTTGAAAGTGCTGATGAAGTGTTTTTAAACAATTTTTCTTATTGTTTTGCTCAGTTTATTTTTTGTTCTAACCAACAAAAAAAGCCTTGTAATTTGTGTATTCAATGCCAAAAGGTTTCTTTGTTAAAACACTCAGATTTAAAAATATATCCAAAAAATAATAAAAATATATTGGTAGATGATGTTAAAGATTTAATAGAAAATGTTAATCTTACTCCTGTTGAAAGTGATTTTAAAGTTTTTATCTTTAATAATTTTTCTTCAGCAAATATTCAATCACAAAACAAACTTTTAAAAATTTTAGAAGAACCACCAAAAAACACTTTTATTATTTTAAATGTAACAAATATAAATAAAGTTTTGCCAACTGTTGCTTCAAGATGTAAAAAAATAAGATTGCAACCTTTGTCAAAAGAAGAATTGAAAAACGCTGTTAGTTTAAATCATTTATCTAACTTAGAAAGTGAAAGTATTTTTGATTTATCATCCGGTTCGCTTACAAAAGTTTTAAATTATTCTCAAAATGAAAGTTTTATTTCAACATTTTCAAGTTGTTTAAAAACTTTAATAGATATGAGAGATAGTAAACAACTTATAAAATATTCTTCAATGTTAGGAAAAACAAAACAAGTTTTTGAAATTTCTCTTGAAGTTTTTGAAAGCATATTTAGAGATGTGTTAATGATTAGGTTAAACAAACCAAATTTAATTAAAAATAATAACATATATGACAAACTTTTAATAATAGCTCAAACAATAAACAGTGATGCAGCTGATTTAATTATTAAAAAAATTTATTCAATAAAAAAACAATTAGAGTTTAACTGTAATTATGTTTTATTGGTAGATAACTTACTACTTTATATTTTGGAGGTTAAATTTTTATGCAACAAAAAGTAGGCGTACGATTTAAAATTGGCACAAAAATTTATTCTTTTTTATCTGATATTGAAGATTTAAAAATCGGTGACTATGTTATCGTTGAAACATCTCTTGGTCAAGGTTATGCAATTGTTGAAAAAATTGAAGAAATAAAGGAAGATGAAAATCTAGAAAATTTTAAAAATGTTTTAAGAAAAGCTACAAAAGAAGATAAAAAACAACACGACATAAATCTTGATAAGGAAAGGGAAGCAATACAAGAAACTAAAAAGTTTGTTGAAAAACTTAATCTTGATATGAATGTTGTTAATGCAGAATATTCTTTTGATGGCTCAAAAGTAATAATTGACTTTATTTCTGACAACCGTGTTGATTTTAGAGATTTGGTTAAAGATCTTGCTGTTAAGTTAAAAACAAGAATTGAACTTAGGCAAATAGGAACAAGAGACCAAGCAAAAATGGTTGGTGGTATTGGTATTTGTGGTAGAGTATGTTGTTGTGCTTCACATTTAAAAGATTTTGAAAAAGTATCCATCAAAATGGCTAAAGTTCAAGGTCTTGCGTTAAATCCAACAAAAATTAGCGGTTCATGTGGCAGACTTATGTGTTGCTTAGAATATGAAAATGAATATTATAGCGAAGTTTACCCAAAAATTCCAAAATTAAATAGTGAAGTTAAAACACCTGAAGGGATTGGAACTGTAATGTATACAAATGCTTTAAAACAAATTGCATCTGTAAAAATTACAAATAGTGATGGTGGCTCAACAATTAAAGATTTTAGTCTTGATGAAATTTCAAAAGTTGTTGCAGGAAGCAATCAGCAACAACCTAAAGAATCAAAAGAGAAACAAATTAAAGTTAATTTAAAACCAATAGAGCCTCAAGAGGAAAAAGAAGAGAATAAAGAAAATACTGAAAAACAAAAAAACAATAAAAAGCATAAATT